>JAVWBH010000040.1:0-13250 GCA_036649595.1 Bacteroidales bacterium | reverse complement strand
CGGAGGAACCAGTGCAAACTCAGAGGCCGAGTTATCTCCGATATAAAATATTTTTCCGAAAAAAGTAAGTTTGTCATAAGCATCGAGGGTAAATTTTACTTGTTGTCCTAAAAATATATGGCTGAATTTTGTTTCTTCCAGATAAACGGCTACCCAGATCTCTTTTCCTTGGTTTAAGGTAAGTACTGTCTGCCCGGCATTGATGATATCACCCGGCAGACTCCATCTTTTGCCGATAATACCGGAAGCGGGAGCCGTGACCTGATAATAAGATAAATCTGTATTTGCGGTTTCTACATTAGCAAGGGCTGCTTCGGCCGACATTTTAGTCGCTTCAATCTGTGCGTGTACAGACTGGATGCGGTTTGCGGCGATCTTTTGTTGTAATTTGGCCGATTTATAGCTTTCTTCAATATTTTGATATGCTTCGAGCGTAATAGCCCCCCCTTCATACTGGATTTTTGCCCGGTCAAAATTAATCTTGCTTTGCGCTTCGGCAATTTCGGCTATTTTCTGATTGTTTCCGGCTTCGGCCAGACTCGCTTGTGCTACCTGTAACTGTGCCAATAATTGCCTGTACTGGGCTTCGGCTTCTTGCCGGCGTGCTACCATCGCTTCTTTTTCAAGGTCAAACAACGGATCTCCTTTTTTTACACTGTCTCCTTCCGATACATATAGTCGGGACAATTGCCCGGTGATCATCGGGGCTACATCTATGCGGTAGGAATCGAGGTTTGCATCGTCGGTAGAGATATATTTATTGTAGTTTACCCACCATATAATTGCCGCGATTATTGCAATTAGCAAAAAGAATACGAGAAAAATTATTTTTTTCTTCTCTGTCTTATGAGGAGGTGTTGTAGCCTGATCATTTACCGGGGTAGAGGTATCTGCCATAAATTCAAATTTATATTGTTTGAAATAACAACAATTACACCTTTTGATGGTTTACTATATTGATAATATTTATTGACATCCGTTCGAATTAATTGTTTTAAGGAGAAACCAAAAAGCTCTTTTGTTTGATAAAACATTCTTATTAAGCAACTGTTATTCTTATAAGATTACATTCGGATTCAGGAAAGAGAATGATGTGAAATCTTTCTGTTTTCGTTTTACATTTATCTACATTTATAATTAATAATTGTTTTATATTTGTTAGTTCGTAAAACGAAAAAATCCTTTTTACAGAGAAAAAACACAAAACCGGTAGAATTAAATCAGAATATAGTGGATAAACGAATTAAATTAAAAGTACTGGGAATCACTTATAGTCAGATTCAATCTGGAGCATATGCGCTCGTTCTGGCAGAAGAAGCCGGCACAAGACGGATTCCTATCATTATTGGTACAGCAGAGGCTCAGTCTATCGCAATTCAGTTAGAACATTTAACACCTCCCAGACCACTCACTCACGATTTATTCGTTTCTTTTGCAAAAGCATTTGAAATTAAACTTAAGGAAGTTTTTATTTATAAGTTTGAAGAGGGTGTTTTTAACTCAGAACTTATTTTTGAGGATAAGGAAGGAAATGAAAAAAGGATTGATTCCCGAACGTCAGATGCCATTGCTTTTGCATTGCGAACCGATGCTATCGTTACAACAACAGAGGGTATTGTGCAACGTGCCGGAGTGGAATTTGAAGAGGAACCAGTCAAACCGGATACTCCTTCCGATCAAAGTGACGTCGCCACAAAAAGAATGGATGAACTTCACGCTATGCTTAATGATGCTATAAAAAAAGAAAATTACGAAGAAGCTTCCCGGGTCAGAGATGAAATTCGGAAATTAAAGGATCAGCAGGAACCACAAGGAGGAGCTGTTGACTCTACCCCGAATTAATACTTCCAGGATAGCCTGTGAGTGGGAAAATAAATTAATATAAGAATAAATAATAACTTCAATGATTCAATTAAAAAAACTGACGTTGCTTTTTTTCCTCGTTACGTGTTCGACAATCCTCTTTGCTCAGACAAATACAATGCCTGAAGCGGTACTGGATACAACACAATTAGGAATGACCGAAGCATTACAATCCACTGCGGATACACCTGCCGAACTGACGACTGTTGTACCAATGGCTCCAGCCGGTATATCGGTTAATTCAATTTTGCGGGGTTTGCTGGGTATGTTTTCCATCCTTTTGATAGCGTTTATTTTCAGTAAAAACAGACGTCGTATTGACTGGAAAACAGTACTGATCGGTTTGACAATCCAGACGGCTTTGGCGGTAGGCGTTCTTTATGTGCCTTTCATCAAGACTTTTTTTGAAGTAATTGCTCAGTTCTTTGTTAAAGTAATGGATTTTACCGGCGCAGGGGCAAGTTTCTTATTCGGGGATCTTCTGGATACGTCTAAAATCGGATATATTTTTGTATTCCAGGTGCTTCCGACTATTATTTTCTTTTCAGCATTAACCAGTTTGTTGTATTATCTGAATGTCGTTCAGGTAGTTGTTGTGGGTATCGCGTGGTTGCTGAAAAAGGCATTCCGCCTTTCCGGTGCAGAAGGTCTGACCGTAGCCGGAAATATCTTTCTGGGACAGACGGAAGCTCCTTTATTGGTAAAACGCTATTTGCCTAATATGAATAAGTCAGAAATGTTCTTGGTAATGAGTGCCGGTATGGCTACAATTGCGGGAGCGGTTTTGACAGCTTATATCGGATTATTGGGAGGCAGTGATCCCGTAGCCCGTCTGACATTTGCAAAATATCTTCTTTCAGCTTCTGTAATGGCTGCTCCGGGAGTTATTGTGATCGCAAAAATTATTTATCCGCAAACGGAAAGTGTTGATACCGATTTGAAGGTAGATCGTAATTCGGTGGGTAAAAATGTATTGGATGCCATCTCGAATGGTACTGTCGAAGGTGTGAAAGTTGCAGTGAATGTAGGTGCCATGTTGTTGGTTTTCATTGCGATGGTAGCGATGCTTGACTATATTATGGGTGGCCTGATTGGTGAATATACCGGATTAAACGGGTGGTTGACCCGTATTTCGGATGGCAAGTTCACTACGTTTAACTTCCAGTTTGTAGTAGGGATGATTTTTACCCCTATCGCTTGGTTAATGGGTGTTGCTCAGCAAGATATGGTTGCTATCGGCAGCCTTCTCGGTACAAAGGTTATGATTAATGAATTTGTAGCATATAATGATATGGCGGTAATGAAAGAGGCCGGAACATTTGTTTATGAGAAATCAATTATCATGGCTACTTTTCTTCTTTGTGGTTTCGCTAATATCAGTTCTATCGGTATTCAGATCGGTGGAATCAGTATTCTGGCTCCGAATCAGCGCCAGACGTTAACTGAACTTGGTTTTCTGGCATTGATTTGCGGTACCCTTGCTTCTTGTATGTCTGCTACTATTGTCGGAATGATTCTAGGTTAATTATGCATCTTTTTTATACTCCCGATATCCTGTCTTCCGGCGAAATGCCGGAAGAGGAATCTAATCATGCCGTAAAAGTATTACGTCTTACCGAAGGTGACGAAGTGGTGCTTATTGACGGAAAAGGAATGTTCCATAAAGCAATTATTTCTCGCGCTCATCATAAACGTTGTGGTGTGGAGATTACGGAAAGCTACCCGGAAGAGCACTGGCCTTTTCATATTCACATAGCAGTAGCGCCCACGAAGAATATCGACCGTATCGAATGGTTTGCCGAGAAAGCCACGGAAATAGGGCTCGATGCATTGACTATGCTTAAATGCCGTTATTCTGAGCGCAAGGATGTGAAGACGGATCGACTGAATAAAATCCTGATTTCAGGAATGAAGCAGTCTTTAAAAGCAACGCTTCCGAAGCTGGAAGGTATGACTGATTTTAAGAAATTTGTTGAGAGACCTTTTGACGGACAGAAGTTTATTGCGCATTGCTATAAGGATTCCGAAAGAACATTACTGAAACAATTATACACGGCCGGTCAGAATATGTTGATTCTTATTGGCCCGGAAGGTGATTTTAGTGAGGAAGAGGTTGAATTGGCCCTTGCTAATGGGTTTCAGCCCGTTTCTTTAGGAAATAGTCGCCTTCGTACAGAAACGGCAGCTTTGGTGGCTTGCCATACTATCCATGTAATAAACGAATGATGATGACAGATATTCATAAACTTAAAAATAATCCCGCAGATAATTTCTTTTTATTGGCTGGCCCTTGTGTAATCGAGGGGGAAGAAATGGCAATGGAAATTGCGGAAAAGATAACGGGTATTACTCAGCGGTTGGGAATTCCTTATGTATTTAAAGGGTCTTACCGGAAAGCGAATCGTTCGCGTCTGGATTCTTTTACCGGAATAGGGGATGAAGAAGCTCTGAAAATATTACGTAAGGTAAGTGAAACATTTAATATTCCTACCGTTACAGATATTCATAGTGCCGAAGAGGCGCGTATGGCCGCAGAATATGTTGATATTCTGCAAATCCCCGCTTTTTTGTGCCGTCAGACAGATTTGTTGATGGCTGCCGCTGAAACGGGTAGAATTGTAAATATAAAGAAAGGTCAGTTCCTTTCGCCGGAAGCCATGCAGTTTGCCGCCCAAAAAATAGTAGATTGCGGAAATACGAATGTGATGCTGACAGAAAGAGGTACCACCTTCGGATATCAGGATCTTATTGTAGATTATCGCGGTATCCCGACTATGCAGCAATTCGGATTTCCTGTGATTCTGGATGTAACCCATTCGCTTCAGCAACCAAACCAGACTTCGGGCGTGACAGGCGGAATGCCGCAGTTGATTGAAACAATTGCGCGTGCCGGTGTTGTCACAGGTGTAGATGGTTTGTTTATCGAGACCCATCAGAATCCGAAAGTCGCTAAATCCGACGGAGCGAATATGTTACAACTTGATTTATTGGAAGGATTGCTTGAAAGATTGGTTGCCATCCGAAAAACGATTAATCAGTTTAAATGATAGAAGAACGGCATGTAAATCATTTGCCGTTTTAAAATTAGAATTACGAGAGCACATCAGAACTAATCTGGTGTGCTCTTTTTTTGTAATGTATCTGCTTAAAATAATGAATTCATATATATTTGAATAATAATATCATTGAGGTTTGATTGTAATGGTTTAAATACGATGGAAATAGAAGAAGTTATAGATTATGCTATCACCCTGCCACATGTAGAGCAAGAGTATAAAGCAGCTTGGGAGACTCTCCTGTTAAAAATAGGAGGTAAGATATTTGTATTGATCCCTTTGGATACCGGAGGTAATCCGGTAATCAACCTTAAATGCGATCCGGAAAGAGCGGAAGAATTGCGGATGCGCTATGAGGCGATTCATCCGGGCTTTCATATGAATAAGCAACATTGGAATACGGTTTACTTATATGGGCATCTGCCGGCAGGGTTGTTGCAGGAAATGATATCCGACTCTTATCATCTGGTTTATAATGGCCTTACGCGTAAAGTTCGGAAAGAGCTGGAGGACTCAGCTCAACCGGAAAAATGAAGAATTCATAACCTTTTTTAGCCAATTCACGGGTCTCCGGGCAGCCGACAGTATAAATTCTTGATGATTTTATGCTACATTTGCGCATATACTATCAAATCTAACGTTCTATTCAGCTATTTTGACAATGCGAAAAATCATATTATCCTTATTTTTCTTTTCGGTAACACTAACTACGCTGTTTGCTCAGATCAATACGGAGCGGGTAATGACGATTGGCCGAAACGCCCTTTATTTTGAAGACTATGTGCTTTCCATCCAGTATTTTAATCAGGTGATTAAAGTAAAGCCTTATCTGGCGGAACCATACTTTTACCGGGCAATCGCAAAAATTAGTTTGGAAGATTATCAGGGAGCATTGGAGGATGCCGGTTTGTGTATTGAGCGTAATCCGTTTATTGTAAATGCATATCAGGTAAGAGGAATTGCCCGCCAAAATATGGAGCAATATGACGGGGCTATTAGCGATTATCAGCAGGGGTTGATTTATGCTCCTGAGAATAAGACGTTTTTGTTGAATAAGGCAATTGCGTATGCTCAGAAAAAAGACTATGAAAAATCGGCAGAGAGTTTTAATGAGTTGATCCGGATTCATCCTTCTTTTTATAACGGATATATGAGCCGTTCGGCGATGTTGGTTGAAAAGGGTGATACCCTAAAGGCGTTGGATGATCTGAATAAGGCGATTTCGATAGATAAACATAGTTCGTATGCGTATGCACAGCGCGCGATGCTCAATTGCGCTCTCCAAAAGTTTAAACCGGCTTTGGAAGATATGGACTATGCGATTAAATTAGAACCCGACTTCAGTAACTACTATATTAACCGCGGTTTGATCAGATACCATCTGGAAGATTTGCGTGGCGCTATGAAAGATTATGACAGGGTGATCGAATTAGATAAGAATAACCGGATTGCCTATTATAACCGAGGGTTGCTGCGAGCTTATGTCGGCGATCGTAATCGTGCGGTATCCGACTTTTCTGAGGTGATCAGACTGGAGCCTGATAATTATTTCGCCTATTACAATCGTGCGGTTCTGCGCGATGAGATTGGTGATTACAGAGGGGCCGTAAAAGATTATACGGAAGTGCTGACCGAATATCCGCGTTTTCTGCCCGGATTGTATGCCCGTTCGGAAGCGAAACGCAAGATGAATGATGTAAAAGGAGGTGAGGCCGATTTTATGGCTGCCTATCAATTGGAGAAAGATCTGTTGGCCGAGCGCGAAGCGAGAAAGAAAAATCCGGATCTTGCTAAAAACGAAGAGGAGGAGGAGAGCAAGCAAAAAGGTGGCGTGCGAAAAGAATCGGATAAGAATATAGCCAAGTTTAATCGGATCCTGGTTACAGATAATGAAAATAGTAAATCGAAATATAAGAGTGATATCCGCGGCCGCGTACAAGACCATAATGTGGATATAGAGTTGGCCGGATCTTTCATTCTCTCTTATTATGAAAAAGGAGAACAAGTGCGGCAATCGGTATATTATGAAAAGCAAATATCAGATTTCAACAGAGCCGCCTTGCTGTCAAAACGCTTGCGTCCGACCTCCGAAGAAGCCCCGTTGAGTACGGATCAGATTAACGAACACTTTGCTTCGATTGACGCTTATTCGAAAATGATAGAGATATCTCCGAATAATCCGCTCCCTTATTTTGGAAGAAGCATGGATTTCATGCTGGTTCAGGATTTTCAGAGTGCTGTTAATGACTTGAATACAACGCTTTTGTTGAAGGATAATTTTGTATTGGGGTATTTTAACCGTGCTGCTGTCCGGATGAAACAGTTGGAAACGGGTCGCTTTAAAAATGATCAGCCGGAGGCGGAAGACAACGGTCCGATGAAACTCAATTTAGCCTCTGCCTTTGATGTAAAGCAAACGCGGAAGAAAGAGTCGCTGGGTGGTGGTTTCGGAGAAGGTGTGAATCTGCGTAAACTGGAGTTTGAAATGGTGATGCGTGATTATGACAAGGTAATTGAGATCGACCCTAAATTTGTTTATGCATACTATAATCGTGCAAATGTAAATTGTATGCAAAAAAATTATGATCTGGCACTTCCTGATTACACAAAAGCGATTGATCTTTATCCGGATTTTGCCGAAGCATTGTTTAATCGCGGACTAGTTTACCTGTATTTGGGGAAAACCGAAAAAGGAATTGCCGATTTAAGTAAAGCAGGAGAATTAGGAATCGTCAGTGCATATAATATTCTGAAGCGAATTACGGAATAGAATTCTGCTTCCCTGAAAAAAAAATCGAGTGCCTTTTATAAAAGGGCACTCGATTTTTTTTAGTGTGATACAGGTTTTAGCTTAATCCTTCGATATGGCCGTTTACAATATCAATAAAGTTAGCCTGCGGGATTTTTGGTAATCCCGGCATACGCATGATTTCGCCTGCAATCGCTACGATAAATTCGGCACCCTGATTGATGACGATATCATTGATTTTCAGGTCGAACCCTTTTGTAACGCCATAAGCTTTTGCATCTGCCGAGAATGAATACTGGGTTTTAGCAATACAAACAGGGAAGTTGCCAATACCGAGTGATTCGATGTTTTTTATCATTTTATTAGCCTTTTCGCTAAAAGTAACCGAGCCGGCACCATACAGATTGAATGCTATCTTCTCAATTTTTTTCTGAATGGAGTCTTCATCCTGATACGTAAATTGCATCTCTCCGGAAGGTTGTTTTTCGATAATATCAACTACGGCGTTCGCTAATTCGACAGCACCGTCGCCACCCTCCATAAATGCATTGTTTACAACAAAACGAACGCCCTGTTTTTCGCAATGAGCTGCGATAGCCGCTACCTCTTCATCTGTGTCAAAAGCATAACGGTTAAACGCTACCATTACTGTTTGTCCGAAAGAACGCATGTTGGCGATATGTTTGTCCAGGTTTTCAAAACCTTTTATCAGACCGTCCATATCCGGTTCTTTGATTTTATCGATAGCAACGCCGCCATGCAATTTTAATCCTTGTGCAGTTGCCACAATAATTGTCAGGCGAGGCGTTAGTCCTGCTTTGCGACATTTGATATTGAAGAATTTCTCAGCACCCAGGTCGGCACCAAATCCGGCTTCAGTAATAGTGTAATCTCCGTAAGTCATCGCCATTTTTGTAGCCAGGATAGAGTTGCATCCATGGGCTATGTTCGCAAATGGTCCGCCATGAACAAATGCTGCTGTATTTTCTGTAGTCTGAACCAGATTCGGATTGATGGCATCCTTCAGAAGAACCGTAATTGCGCCGGCAACACCCAGGTCTTTTACCGTAAAAGGAGTACCGTCATAACGATATCCCAGAAGGATATTCTCAATGCGGCGGCGTAAGTCGTCCAGATCATTTGCCAGGCAAAGAATCGCCATGATTTCGGAAGCAGGAGTAATATCAAAGCCGGTTTCACGGGGAATACCATTTGCGTTTCCTCCTAATCCGGAAATAATATTACGTAATCCGCGGTCATTAACATCCAGTACGCGTTTCCATAATACTTCTTTTAATCCGGAAGAAGTAGCCCGGTTTTGATAAATGAAATTATCAAGAAGAGCTGTGATCATATTATGGGCAGACGTGATTGCATGGAAGTCTCCTGTAAAATGGAGATTGATGTTTTCCATAGGAAGTACTTGCGCATAACCACCTCCGGCAGCTCCGCCTTTCATGCCGAAACAAGGGCCTAACGAAGGCTCGCGTAGTGCCACAATAGCCTTTTTACCAATCTTATTCAATCCCAATGCCAAACCGATACTAACCGTTGTTTTACCAATACCTGCTTTCGTAGGGGTAATAGCGGTAACAAGAATCAAGTTGTTTTCATTTACTTTCTTTTCCTCAATCAAATGCAACGGAATTTTAGCAATGTACTTGCCATAATTCAAGACCTCATCCCGGGGAATCCCGATTTCAGTTGCTACTTGTTTGATCTTTTCCAATTTACTTTCTCTTGCAATTTCAATGTCCGATTTCATATATTCAGCTATAAATGTGATAAATCAATTGTTTTATTTTTGTGAAAGCAGGTCTTCCAGCCGGATAATCTCATCCCGTAACCGTGCCGCTTCGATAAATTCGAGATTTTTGGCTGCTTTAGCCATCTCTTTTTTATTAGCCTGGATTGTTTTGGTCAGTTGTTCTTTTGTCATATACTGGATTACCGGATCTGCAGCGAAGGATGGAGCCATGTTTTCCACATACGCATTCGCTTCCAGAGCAGGCATGATCTCTTCACCCATGATTGCTTTCTTCGCTTTCTGAATAGCCTGAGGGGTGATGCCATGATCTTCGTTGTATTTCATCTGTTTGGCACGCCGCCTGTTTGTTTCGTCAATGGTACGCCGCATACTTTCTGTAATTTTATCGGCATACATGATTACATATCCGTTTAGGTTACGGGCCGCACGTCCGGCAGTCTGAGTCAAAGAACGGTGTGAGCGCAAGAAGCCTTCCTTGTCGGCATCCAATATCGCAACCAAAGAAACTTCCGGTAAATCAAGTCCTTCACGAAGCAGATTTACGCCGATCAATACGTCATACAAGCCGTTGCGAAGATCTTCCATGATCCGGATTCGTTCGAGGGTATCGACATCGGAGTGGATATAGGTTGAGCGTATATCTAATCTTTGAAGATATACGTCCAGTTCTTCCGCCATGCGCTTAGTCAGTGTTGTTATCAGAACCCGTTCGTCTTTTTCTATCCGGATGCGGATTTCTTCCATCAGATCATCGATCTGATTCATGCTCGGACGCACTTCAATCTGCGGATCAAGCAATCCGGTAGGGCGGATAACCTGTTCGGCTATCACTCCTTCTGATTTTTGCAATTCGTAATCAGCCGGTGTTGCACTTACGTAGATGCATTGCTTGACAATTGTATCAAACTCTTCAAATTTAAGGGGACGATTGTCTATGGCAGCAGGAAGTCGGAACCCATATTCTACCAGATTGGTTTTACGGGATAAATCGCCGCCATACATGGCTCGGATCTGAGGTATGGTTACATGGCTTTCATCGATGATCACCAAAAAATCATCGGGAAAATAGTCTAACAGGCAGAATGGCCGGGAACCCGGCGGCCGTCCGTCAAAATAGCGTGAATAATTCTCTACGCCGGAACAGAAGCCGGTTTCGCGAATCATCTCAATATCATATGTTACACGTTCATATAAACGTTTAGCTTCTAAATCTTTTCCAATGGATTTGAAAAACTCCACTTGCCGCCCTAAATCGAGCTCAATTTCTCCGATAGCGCGGTTTATGCGTTCTTGCGTAGTTACGAAAATGTTGGCCGGAGCGATTTGATATTCGGTAAAAGCGGCAATCGTATGGCCGGTGAGCGGGTCGAAAGTCTCGATAGCTTCTATTTCATCGCCCCAGAAAATAATCCGCACTGCTAAATCGAGATACGCCAGGAATACGTCGATCGTATCACCTTTAACTCTGAAATTGCCGCGACTGAACTGGATCTCGTTCCGAGAGTATTGGCTCGATACGAGAGAGCGTAAAAACACATTGCGCGGGATTTGTTGCCCCACCCTTACCGGGATCATGTTTTCATGAAAATCATCCGGATTACCTATTCCGTAAAGGCATGATACCGAAGAGATCACCACAACATCTTTTCTGCCTGAAAGCAGGGATGCGGTGGTTGATAATCGGAGCTTTTCGATTTCGGCGTTAATTGCCAGATCTTTCTCTATGTATGTATCGGTTGTGGGAATATACGCTTCCGGTTGATAGTAGTCGTAATAGGAGACAAAATATTCGACGGCATTATCCGGAAAGAAATTTTTAAATTCGCCATATAGCTGTGCAGCCAGCGTTTTGTTATGGCTAAGAATGAGAGTTGGCTTCTGTGTTTGTTCAATCACATTCGCCATGGTAAAAGTTTTGCCGGATCCGGTAACACCCAATAAGGTCTGATACGGAATTCCCTCTGACACTCCTTGTGAGAGCTGTCGGATGGCTTCCGGTTGATCACCAGTCGGCTTGTAGGGAGAAATGATCTTTAAATCCATTATTATTCTGTTGGGATGACAATAGCCATGATAAAGTAAGCAATAATCCCCGGAATAAACCCTGTAAAGAATGTCAGCAGAATATAAGCCACGCGTATGACGGTGGGGTCAATATCAAGATAGCTTGCTATTCCACCCAGTACACCGGCAATTTTCTTGTTTTTTGATTTAACCAATCTTTTTTCCATAGAAGTATAAAGATTTGAAATTTTGTGGACCAAAGTTAAGAAAAAGATTACAGATAACAGTCATTCTTATTTTTCAAAACCGTTTTCTTTGGTTTTATTCTCTATTTGTCAGAGATGATTCACCTGTATAATTGTTACAATAAACAGGCGATTTTGTTTATTAATCGAATAAAGATTAACTCATTGGTGATAAATTAATATAATTTTATTTCCTTTGCGATAAACCAACATTTTTAATCTGATACTGAAATTTTATTATGATATGGAATAAATCCGCCGAGTGTATGAATCGGAAAGAGTTGCGGGATTTGCAAAGTGCACGTTTACGGGCGATCGTAGCTTATGTTTACAATCATACTCCGTTTTATCGGAAAAAGATGGATGAGTTAGGCGTGACGCCAGCAGATATACAAACAATAGATGATATCGTAAAGCTACCTTTCACAACTAAAACGGATTTAAGAGATAATTACCCCTTTGGATTATGTGCCGTACCCATGAAGGACATTGTACGGGTACATGCTTCGTCGGGGACGACAGGAAAACCAACCGTTGTAGGATATACCAGAAACGATTTAGAAAACTGGACGGAATGTTTATCCCGTAGTTTTACTGCCTTCGGAGGCGGAAAAGACGATATGTTTCATATTTCATATGGATATGGCTTGTTTACCGGCGGTATGGGTGCGCATTACGGCGCTGAAAATATCGGAGCTTCTGTTATTCCGATGAGTAGCGGAAATACGGATAAGCAAATCTTGCTTATGCATGATTTCGGATCGACGATGTTATGCTGTACACCTTCGTATGCATTGTATCTGGCAGACAAAATCAAGGAATCCGGTATTCCGCGAAATGACTTCAAGCTGAAAGCGGGAGCCTTCGGAGCAGAACCCTGGAGTGAAGAGATGCGTCAGGAGATTCAAGAAAAACTGGGTATTAAAGCTTATGATATTTATGGCTTGAGTGAGATAGCCGGTCCGGGAGTGGGTTTTGAGTGTGTAAATCAAAAGGGAACTCATCTGAATGAGGATCATTTTTATCCGGAGATTATCGATCCCGTTACTTTTGAGCAGTTGGGTGAAGGTGAGTCTGGCGAGTTGGTGTTTACACATCTTACAAAAGAAGGGATGCCGTTGTTGAGGTATCGGACGAAAGATCTGACCACACTTCATTATGACCAATGCAGTTGTGGGCGCACATTAGTCCGTATGGATCGAATTGTAGGGCGTAGCGATGATATGTTGATCATTCGCGGTGTAAATGTATTCCCTTCACAGATTGAAAGCGTAATTCTGAATATGAAAGAATTTGCGCCGCAATACCTGATTTTTGTTGATCGTGTGAATAATCTCGACCAGATGGAAATATGGGTTGAAGTGCGAGAGGAATATTTCACGGACGAACTTGAGAAGATGCTTGCGATGAAGAAAAAACTCGGAGCCGCAATTCATAGTGTACTGGGTATTGCCGTTCCGATTAAACTGGTAGAGCCCAAAAGTATTGAGCGGAGTGAGGGCAAAGCCAAACGTGTAATTGATAAGAGAATAATTCAATAAAGGAATTTATATTTTTACGATATG
>JAVWBH010000039.1:5965-13572 GCA_036649595.1 Bacteroidales bacterium | reverse complement strand
AAAAAGTGCTTTTCCGATACAGGTAGTTTCCAGATTATAATATCCGTTTTCATCAAAAGAAATAAAACACTCACAACAAGAGTCTGTCCATACTTCTCCGTTATCTTGTGTCACCTTACCCATTGTATACTTTTCTTTTACTTCATATTGCAGTAATAATTCATCTCCGTTATGGGCGATACGTACCTTCACTTCGGGTTTATAAGGAAATGATTCGGGCCAGTTGACCTGAGTAACCGCCAGTGTTTCGAGCGCCGCGTCAGGAGCAGACATCAAGGCTGCAATTTTTTCAATAGACAGATCGTGTGTATTCAGTTTCTTAATAATCATATTCTGATTTTGGAGTTAAGATTAATAATATTGAGAGCAAATATAAAAAAATATAGATAAGAAATGGGTGGAATAGATGGCTTTGAGCGATGAAGGAATAGAAAATAATAAATATCTTTATTTTTTAGATCCATTATTGCCTTATTGATTTAAATCTGAATTATCATGAAATGCCTCTATGAAACCACGCTCTGTAACATAAAAAGGTATTATTTGCTTGCTTGTTTATGTTGTTTCTGTATATGGAATGTTAGTCTTGCGCGAGAAATGCGGTTTGTCGTATTGACCGATCTTCACATTGTTCCCGGTAATCCGAATGATCTTATTTTTCCGGAAGTAGTAAAAGATATTAATCGGTTAAATCCGGATTATATTTTTGTAACGGGCGACCTGACGAATCAGGGAAATGATCTTGAACTGGAGAATGTTTATCAGCGCTTATCTCTTTTTAAACCACCTGTTTACGTTATTCCCGGTAACCATGAAACAACCTGGTCGGAAAGTGCCGGCAAAACATTTAATCGGTTATGGGGTAGCGACCGGTTTTTGGTGGAGCAGGATTCAATGATATTTTGCGGGTTAAGTACCGGACCTTATATGCGTATGAGTGATGGACATGTAAAAGCGGAAGACTTAAATTGGTTGGGAGAAGTATTGAGTACGCCTGCCGCCCAATCAAAGAGCATTATCTTTTTCTGTCATTATCCGATACAAGACGGGTTGGGCAATCACAATGCACTTTCGCAGATTTTGCGTAAACATAAGGTACAATTGGCTTTTTGCGGACATGAACACCGGTTTAAGTTATATAATTCAGATTCCATTCCGCAAATTGTTTGCCATGCCCTTCGCTCTCGTGAAGGCAAGGTGGGCTATACCCTGGTTACCCTTGATAATGAAATAGCCCGTTGTGCATATTATTTGCTGAATGAAGCGAAAGCCGATACGGTTATTACCGCAGACCTTAAAGAACGACGTTGTTTATCAGGACTGCCTGCACCGGCTTTGCCGGAACGTATCGGAGGCAAAATGCCGAGAGGCTGGAAAGCAGAGTGTATTATTTCAGAAAAAACCTCCTTCTTTACCGGCATAGCCTCTTCTTGCGACAGTGTCTTTTTATATGGAACATCAACTGGTAAGTTAATATGCCGTGAAGCGGCAGGTAATAGGCTTCGATGGAGTTATGACACCGGGCATGCCCTTTTTTCAACACCGCTTATTTATGAAAATCAAGTGATTATTGGTTCTTCCGGAAATGAGATCCTGTCTGTAGATTTGAAAACAGGAAAAGAAAAATGGAGAATACCTACGCAATCGCCGGTTACCGGAGAAGGTGCGATTGAAGGCTCCTGTCTTTATATTGGCGCAGGGAGTGGTTGTTTCCTTAAAATAGATCTTGCTACCGGCAGCGTATGTTGGCGTTTTGACGGAATCAGGGCAAATGGCCGTTTGCAGGGTGCGCCGGCAGTAGGGGCAGATCAGGTGATATTCGGAGCATGGGACACCTATTTATATTGTCTTGATAAATATACCGGAAAACTACGCTGGAAATGGAATAACGGGAAAGAGGCAGATTTGCTTTCGCCCGGTAATATTGTTCCGGTAATAGCCGGTGACAGAGTCTTAATTGTAGCGCCCGATCGTTATATTTCAATCTTGAACCTGGAGGACGGAAAAACGATATTCCGTACAAACCGTTATAAAGTACGTGAATCGTTGGGCTATTCTGCAGATTTAAAAACTGCTTATGCTAAAACGATGGATGGCGAATTATTGTCATTCTCATTCCCGTCTGATTCTGTAGTGAATCCGGTGGTTTCCTCTTTACAGATCGGATATGATCATAACCCGTGTTTGCCGCTTATTCAGGATGGTATTGTTTATTCTGGCTCCCGGAAAGGGGAGGTAATTGCAACCCGTGCGAAAGACAACGAGTTCTTATGGCGTTTTAAATGTGGGAATTCTTCTGTTCTTAAACTAATACCGGTCGGAGCAAACCGTGTTATTGCGAATCTTACAGAAGGTACGGTATGGCAGTTTACAAAGTCGGATCCGGAGTTTGTTATACGGCAAGACCAACCGGTTTATCCATCCGGATTGACGGGTAAGCACATTGCCCTTTGGCCAAGCCACGGCTTTTATTATAATCAGGAACAACAGCGCTGGATGTGGCAGCGGGCCCGTTGCTTCGGGTCGGTAGAAGATATCAGTATCATGTCTTACGTACAGCCATTTTTAGTTCCGATGCTTGAAAATTCGGGGGCCAGCGTAATGATGCCCAGAGAAAGGGATTTGCAGTCACGCGAAGTTGTGGTCGATCGGGACGGCTCGGACGGGAAGTCCGAAATTACCTGTTCGGGCGGTAGGAGCTGGAGTAAAAAAGAAAAATCCGGATTTAAAAAACTGGCGGTAATAAAAGATAGTATTAATCCATTTAAAGCGGGCACCCATATAAAGGTACCCGTTTTAGCTAAAAGAATACCTCGTATTAGTTACATTCCGCAATTTCCGCAAACAGGAGAATATGCCGTTTATATTTCTTATGCAAAGAGTGAGAAGCCAGTAAAGGCGCATTACGAAGTTCGGCATTCCGGTGGGAAAGCAACGTTTATTGTCGATCAGTCAAAGGGTGGTGCTTTATTTCATTATTTGGGAACCTTCTTGTTTGAAGAAGGAAAAAATGCCCGGCAAGGGGCTGTTATTGTAACCCCTGCGGATCCGGAAGCCGCAGGTTTCCTTACTTCGGATGCTATTCGGTTTGGTGGCGGAATGGGGAATATAGCCCGTAATGCGCCTTTAGGTAATGCAGATATCAGCGCAGTACCCCGATATGCCGAAGCTGCCCGTTATTTTCTTCAATATGGAGGTTTGCCACCATCCGTTTATTCTCCCGATCAGTTTAAAAATGACTATACCGACGATTATAAATGTCGCGGTGCCTGGGTAAATTATCTCATGGGGCAGGGGATTGAAATAGATGGGGTGCTGGCTTTTCATACAGATGCCGGAACTGCACCCAAGGACTCAATTATTGGTACATTGGCGATTTGCAGTACCAAAAAGGGCTCTTTGCAAGGAATGATGAGTGATACCGTATCGCGTGTATTGTCAGAATATATTCAGACTCAATTGGTAAACGATATCCGTAAAATCTGTACTCCCGAATGGACACGCCGCTCTCTGTGGGACAAACCTTACTATGAGGCCTGGATGCCCGAAGCTCCTACATTATTATTAGAATTATTATCACATCAGAATTTAGGTGATATGCGTTATGGATTAGATCCGCGTTTCCGATTTATCGTTTCAAGAGCGATATATAAAGGGATGGGGCGTTTCCTTGCGGAATTGAGAGGCGATTCATTCACCGTACACCCATTACCTCCCGTAGATTTTGCCATCAGACATGAAGGCGATAAAAAAATTTCTTTTCAATGGAATCCCCGCATTGATCCTATTGAGCCGACAGCTGTTGCCGATACTTATTTATTCTATGTGGCTTGCGAAGACGGTGGATGGCAAACGCCGATATCGGTTTCGAAAAATGAGATGACTTTTGAATTACCCGACTATGGGAAAAGGTACCGGTTTAAAGTTTCGGCATTGAATACCGGGGGCGAAAGCTTCTGTACAGAAGAACTTTCGGCTTGTATATTCAAACAGAATCCCAAACCGGCATTAATCGTAAACGGATTTACCCGAATAGGGGCTCCTGCTTTTTTTGATGAGGGAAATAAGGCAGGGATCGCGTGGTGGCAAGATGAAGGTGTAGCCTGGAATACGGAGTTTGCCTTTGTTGGTTATCAGTATGATTTTGACCGTTCATCAAAATGGATCAGTGATGATGCCCCCGGCTGGGGTGCCAGTGGTGTAGAAGGCTGGACACGCTTGATAGCCGGAAATAAGTTTAACTATCCTTTTGTTCACGGAGAAGTATTTCAACGGAATAAATGTTCTTATATATCTTGTAGCCGGGCGGCTTTTGAAAAGGATGGCAATTATAATCCCGAAGCTTACCGGGCGTTGGATCTACTCTTTGGAGAGCAACGTGCCTGTCGTAACTTTAAGGCGGAAGAGCAACCTGCTTATCCGATTTTTACTCCTGCCATGCAAGCCCGGATAGAATCCTTTGCAAAAAAACAGATCCCGTTATTGATCAGCTGGGCTTATATCGCATCCGATTTGATGTTTCCCGAATCAAAACAAACCGAATCCTTTGCCCGGGAGGTGCTTCATTTTAAGCCGGTAGGGAATTTTGCATGTAAAGACGGCCGCTTTACCCCCGCAGATAAGAATATGCAACTGTCTGCCGGTAATTATAACGTTTCTTTTTCGCCGGATTATTATCGGGTAGAAGCCCCCGATGCTCTGTCTGTAGCTGATTCTTCAGCCCGGACATTGTATCGGTATACAGAAAATGGGTTAAGCGCGGGGATATATAAACAAACAAATGGGAAGATGGTCATATTAGGATTCCCTTTCGAATCTGTTCTTCAGCCGGCAGTTCAGGATGAGATCTTGCACTTGATTCTTCCTGAATAACGATACTATTCCATTATATTTGCGTCTTTAAACGACAAAAGAATGGTGCAGAGTGCAAAACAAGGTGCGAAGGCTTCTCTTCAGAAACAAGTGGAGTTGCTTCGGATGGAGTATGAGTTTGAGAAGGAGACATTTCTTCGGCAAACAAAATTAGCGGGGATAGAAAAAAGAGTACGGCAGGGAAAATGTTGGTATCCTCTTTCTGCAGGCCGTTCTTTTTATAATTCACTCAATCAGCTTGTCATTGAAATTGAGCGTAACAGTGATTCTGACCATGAACTGGAGCCCGGACGTCCTGTTTGTTTCTTCCAATGCGATATGGGCGGCCAACCTCATTATTTTAATTTTGTCGGGCAGGTAAACTTTGTCGATGGAAACCGGATGTTGGTCGCATTGCCAAATGTGGCCGCTTTACAACAGGTGCAATCAGCTACAGATCCCGGTGTACAATTATATTTTGATGAGACTTCTTATCAGGCTATGTTTCTTGCATTAAATACGGTAATAAATGCAGCGGGAAATCGTCTGGCTCATTTACGAGAGGTCTTGTGCGGAAACATATCGCCATCCTGCAAATCTGATTTTCCGGTTCGTTTGCCTTGGTTGAATTCTACTCAGGAAATGGCCGTTGGTAAAGTTTTAGCTGCGAAAGAAGTAGCTGTTGTGCATGGCCCTCCGGGTACAGGGAAAACCACTACTTTGGTAGAGGCTGTTTATGAAACGTTACATCGCGAAGCCCAGGTATTGGTTTGCGCCCAGAGTAATGCCGCTGTAGACTGGATCTCTGAAAAACTGATGGAAAGAGGTGTCAACGTATTACGCATAGGAAACCCGATGCGGGTAAATGAAAATATGCTTTCTTCAACTTATGAACGCCGATTTGAATCGCATCCAGATTATCATGAGTTATCGAGTTTGCGAAAAGCGATACGCGAAGCCCAGTCTCAGTTACGTAAAGGCAGTGAACGAAATGATTCATTGCGCAACAAACTGACTAAGTTACGTAGCCGTGCTACGGAGTTAGAAATACAGATAGAATCCTCTATTTTTGCCGAAACGCGCGTTATAGCTTCAACGTTGGTGGGTGCTTCTAACAAAATACTTAGCCATCACCATTTTTCCACCTTATTTATAGATGAGGCAGCGCAGGCGTTAGAAGCTGCTTGTTGGATTGCTATACAAAAAGCCGATCGGGTAATATTGGCCGGCGATCATTGTCAGCTTCCTCCTACGGTAAAGTGTTTTGATGCTGTACGCGGGGGATTAAGCGAAACGCTCATGCAGCGGGTTGCACTTCAAAAACCGGAATGTGTTTCTATGCTTGTAATGCAGTATCGGATGCATGAGGCGATAATGCAATTCTCTTCCGACTGGTTCTATCAGGGAGCTTTAATCGCTTCTCCCGAAATCGGAAAACGCACGGTTCTGTCACTCGACTATCCGATGGTATGGTATAATACTGAATTGCTTGAGCTGAAAGAAGAAAATCAGTCAGATTCTCTGAGTCGTATAAACAGAGCGGAAGCCGACTTATTGGTCCAGGTCCTGCAAGATTATATAGAGCGCATGGGGATAGAGCGGATTTTGGAAGACAGAATAGATTTTGGGATTATTTCTCCTTATAAAGCGCAGGTATATTACTTACGTTCTCTGATTAAGCGGACTGCTTTTTTTCGCCGTTTTCGCAAACAAATTTCAGTAAATACGGTTGACGGATTTCAAGGTCAGGAGCGCGATATTGTTTTAATTAGTATGGTACGCGGAAATGACGAGGGAAAAATCGGTTTCTTAAATGATTTGCGCCGGATGAATGTGGCTATTACGCGTGCGCGGATGAAGCTTATGATTCTGGGAGATGCATCGACGCTTACGCATCATGATTTTTACCGTAAGTTATATGAGCATATTGAAAAAAACGGGAAGGTATTGACTTTGCCTGAATAACTGCTATAGGTTTTGTATAGATCACCTTATTTAATAGCGGATAAATCCTTTTTTATGCCCCCCTATATCCTCTTTAAAAACCTCCTATAGTCTCGTTGAAAAATCCTCCGGAGATCCGCTCCATCGCCTCCGGAGATCCGCTTCGACGCTTCCGGAGGAATCGAAGCAAATCTGCGCAGGCGACGGAGCGGATCCGCGCAGGCGATGGAGCGGATCTCCGGAGGCGACACAAACCCCACTATAGGAAGAAATAAAAAGGAGTAAGGGGAGCCCGGTTTTTGATCGATCGGGAATTTAGAAAATATATCCGGAGGATAACAACCGAAGGATTAAACCGATATACAACAGAGTGAGCCCGGTATTGTACCGGGCTCACTCTGTTGTATATTAATCAATTTTCCTGCTTTTTGAGGTTCACTCCATTTCGGAGATATCCTCTTTTTTGATTGTAAATGTTTTACGAGCAATCTCTTTATTTTGTAAATAAGTAATAAGGGTCCATTCGCCACATTTATCAGATTCGGGAGCCCAAATAGTATCTCCCAGAAAAAAATTCCAGTCATTTGATGGGATAAAGTGGACTCCCGTAAAATCCGGACGAATATTTCCGTTATCATCCGTAAAAGGAGGGTGTTTCATTACAAATTCAAGTTGCTCACCTTTTGCTCCGGTGATATGTAATGTATAACCGAATTCAATATTTAATTCGGCAGGTATTGTCTGAGTGAATTTTCGTATACGCGGTAGTTCCTTGGAATTACGATCCCAAGCGGTATAGATACCCCAACTGA
>JAVWBH010000039.1:0-5955 GCA_036649595.1 Bacteroidales bacterium | reverse complement strand
ACTGATCATTTTAACTTCAATTTTTTTCTTCGCCATGCCGCAAAGATAATAAATCAGAGTAATGAATCCGAATTCTTGACAACGTCTTGCAAAGTCAGATCGGAGGCTTTTTCAAAAGGATATTCTCTTTTAGTACATTCTTGTAAACGGCAACCTCTGCAATCCATATCCGGGCGGCACGGATCATTATGGATTGATATTGTAATCTTATCGGTATATTTTTCGCGGATTACCGCTGCCAGTTTAACAGAGGCATTATGACCTTCCCGAAGATTATAATACCAGGGTAATGTCAGGTCACATTCAAGTGCATAGTGATTTCCATATTTCAGCACTTTGAGGTTATGGATGTCAATCCAGTCGGACGATCTTTTGGAAAGTATGGCATTGTGTATGGAATGCAGTGTTTCTTCATCTGCACGATCCATTAAGTTGGCACTTGTTTTCCGTAAAATCCCAATCCCGGTAATCATGATCAAACTGCCGAATAAAAGGGCCAGAGCACTGTCAATCCATGGGATTCGGGTGAAATACAATATGATCAGACCGATTACCAGTCCGATCGTAGAATATACGTCCGAATGTAAGTGCTTACCACTGGCTATCAAGGCTATCGAATCGGTCTTTTTTCCTATGTGTATGCTGTAACTTCCTAATATCCAGTTGACCACTCCCGCCGCAGCAATAATGTAGATACCAATATCCAGTTTGTCGATAAGTTGTGGTTCGAATAACCGCTTAAATCCTTCATAAATGATCACTGCGCCGGCTCCCAATATCATGAGGCCTTCGAGTGATGCTGAAATCAACTCAATCTTGCCATGCCCGAATGGGTGAGATTCATCTTTGGGTTTATTCGAAATATAGATGCTGTACAAACTAATCAGACCGGCTGTTACATTGACAATGCTTTCCATGGCATCGGTCAGAATACCGACCGAATTGGTGAGAAAATAAGCTATAAATTTACCTGCCATAAGCAGGAATGAGGCAATTACGATATTGCGTTGCACGCGGAACTTTACTTTACTTTCTTCCATTTAATCTTATCATTTGATCACATCAAAAATATAAGTATAAACGATTCGGCAGCCAATTCTGTTTGTTTTTTTTTAGATTAATCCTCGATCTGATTTCTGTTTGTTTTTTTAATAATATTTATCCTGTCGGGCAGATAATTCTGGCGGTAATGAGCACATCGGATTTATATAATTAGTAACTTCGAATATAAATTAAGTCTTAATGATAAGAAAGCTAAGTATCGGTTTTATTCTTGTTTTGTTGACCATCCTGGGTATTGTCCCGAATAAAGGATATATGCAAAACTTCCCGGCAGAACTTATGTCGGGAACGGAAGAGCTGTCTGAAGCCGATCAGCTGTTTACACATGATGATACGCGTGAAACAGTATATTCTTATCAGATCAGTACATGGGATTTACCTGTTGTACCCAGAGTAGAGGTACGAAATTATTCACACCTATTTCCGGGAGCGACCAACCTTCAGACTTTTAACCGTCTCTTACTGAAAGATCGGTTTATCTGCCAGTCTTCTCCTAAACATCCCTATTTATTAACCATTTTAGATTGTGAGCCATCCTTTGGGCGTGCGAAAGAATACTATGTATTCGCGCTACGCCATCTGATTATTTAACCAGATTAACTTTTTCAATCTTTTGTTTTCTGTGTCTGTATTATCGGATACAGGATATCTGTGTATACTCATTTTAAAAGTTAATCTATAAATAATCAATCTTATGAACGATATAATTTCTATTGATGATCTGATCCGCAATGACGAGATGATCGTACAGAAAAGAAAAAATCCCTATGCTTTTATTACTTTGTTTCTAGTTGGGGTAGCCGCACTGATAGCCGCTTATTCACCTTCCCTGGTAGACCAGATGAACTTGGTGACAGGTTTATGGGTAATTGGTTTTAGCTTGATTGTAATGGGCGTGGTTGGTTTGGTGGTGCCGCGTAAGGCATTCTATTATAAGCCAACCGGCGAACAATTAAAACGGGAGGTAATGTATTTTAATGTAAAAGACCGGAATCGGGTATTAGATGCTATCGCATCCGGTAATACGGATAAATTCCCGTCTCAGGTTGAAAATAGTCGTACGGCACTTATGTTGGTGGTTTATTCAAATGCCGACAAGAATTGTATGATTGCTCAGCCATTAGAATATGTTCCATTTCAATATGTGGCGATTCAGCCTGCTGTATGGCATGTCAGAACAATCGAATAATATGGGTACTTAAGGTGATGATTCGATGATCTTCCTTGGTGCTTAAATGCAATTATTTCCTCCGGATCTTTCTATTAATGATCCGGAGGAATTTTTTTTAATGAAAGCGAAAAGATAAAGCGGTTGTCAGATCCGGTAAAGTTGCCATAAAATTCGCTCTTTCCTTTTAGTTTTTTGACTGTAATAATACCCTTTTTGCTGAATCCGCCAGTGTAACCAGAGCGCCCGCAATAATTGCAGTATCTTTAATGACTAACCGGCCAGCTCCTGTAAGGAGAGGAAAACCATGTTCTCCGCTTCCTAAATCAGGAACCCATACTTCGGGCGTTGTGACCAGAAATGATAATGTTCCTATCGTCATGATAATAACCAGTGTTGATCCGATCACTCCGGAAGTGGGAAAGAAAATTCCCAAAAAGGTTAATATTCCGATGGCCATGATCAAGATACCGAGGCCGCGCGAAAAACCATAGGTGTTATTTTGTACATGCCATTCATGTTTCTCTTTATTGAATTCACCTTCTTTTAATTTAAACTCTTTATACGCAGGTGCATCGTTATTATAAAAGAAATTCATAAAAGGGCTATTGGCAACAAATGGTACAATGCCTTCAGCTTCATAATTCCAGAATTTAAGACCTCCGATCCACACGAAAATAATAAGAATGGCAACCCGTATCAGATTTACACCTGTTCTTTTGGACGAAGCGGCTAATTGGAGAAAAGAAAAGTAAAGTTTTTTAATCGAATTCATAATCTTCTTTGTTTTGTTTTTATACTGCAAAGATCATACATTCATTATCTTCTAAAAATGGCGATTATTCCGATAAGGTTGTCAATTATTCCTTTTTTTCTCTTTTTCGGTATTCTGAAATATTTTCGCCGGTATGGGTTGTGAAAAACCGGCTGAAAGAGGCTTGATCATCAAATCCTAAAATATAGGCTATCTCTTTGGCACTTTTGGATGTATAAAGGAGCAATCTTTTTGCTTCTGACAAAATGCGTTGATGGAGAATTCGTAAGGGCGACGGCAATCCGTAGGTAGTAAAGATATTAGAAAGAGTTTTAGGAGACCGATTCAGCATGGCAGCATAATCCAAAACTTTCTTTTTTTCTTTAAAATGTTGATCTACAAGGATAAAATATTGTCTTATAATTTCGAAACTCTTTTCATTTGGAGAAGAAATGCCCAATGAATTGCGGGCATAGCGCGTGCAGGAGATAATGTATTTTTTAAGTAGGATCCGCAGCATCTCTTCTTGTAAATTATCGTGTACTCCATATTCCTGTTCCAGTCCGGCAATAATCGAATTTAGTTCTGTTTTTTGACTGTCAGAGAGAAGCCACTGTTTCCGTTCGGATGATCCGCTGAATAAGATTCCATTACATGAAACTTCCTGGTCGTGGCCGAAAATGCAATAGAAATCACTATTAAAAAGGAGTGATTGATAGGTTCCGGTTACCTGATGAATTTCGATATGGTGCAAAGGCGTAAGAGAAAGAATCTCATTTTCATGTAGTAAAAAAGGAATGTGATCGATCTCTCCGGAGACAACACCCGATATGACACGTATAAATTTATAAAGGGTTTTATCTTTCTTTAGAGTATCTTGTTTATGAAAAGAATCGGTCAGAAATATCTTTCCTTTTAGTGCAGAGATATAATGTAAATTCATTGTACAATAGATTAGCTACAAAGCTAAAAATAGTTTTATAATAAATAAATAATTACTATTTTTGCAATAAAGAATGTTTGAAATTTTTTTTTGAAACATAAACCATTTATTCAAAATGAGAAAAATATTTGCATTTGTAATGGCAGCAGGGTTGTTGCTTACATTCGGTTCTTGTAAATCAAAACAGAGTGCATATAAAGCTGCTTATGAAAAGGCTAAGCCGAAAGAAGTTGTTGATGCAGTAGAAGAGGTAGAAGAGGAGCCGGTTCTGAAAACTCCTTCCGCGAAACACTCTGGAGCAGCAGTTACAACAGAAAAGGTTACAGCTGTAAATTCGTCGGATGCTTCCAACCTGCAGAAATATAGCGTTGTTATTGGTAGCTTTATCAATAAGACGAATGCAACAGCATTAAGAGACCAGATGGCGGCAAAAGGATTTAACGCCTTCCTTGCTCAGAATGAAAAAGGTATGTATCGTGTTATCGTTGCCAGTTTCCCTGATAAAGCTCAGGCTGCAGAAGAACGCGACCGTATTAAAGCAAAATATGCGTCTGCAAATCAGTTTCAAGATGCATGGTTGCTTGAAAATGCATATTGATAAATACACTTATTACGTATAGCATATAGCAATGTGCCAAAACAGGAAAAAATATCTTCTTGTTTTGGCACATTCTTTTTTTCTATTTTTTCTTTTTCTCTTTTTCTTTCTTAAACCGGGGATAAGACCGGCACCATTCTTGAAGTTCGCATTGTTCGCATTTCGGAGAGCGGGCTGTACAAATGTAACGGCCATGAAGAATCAGCCAGTGGTGTGCTGTAGCGACTAATTCTTCAGGTATATATTTCATTAGTTCTTTCTCTGTTTCTAATGGGGTTCGTGAATTGGTTGTTAATCCAATCCGGTTAGAAACCCTGAACACATGGGTGTCTACAGCCATTGCTGCTTTATTAAACACGACAGATGCGATCACATTTGCCGTTTTACGACCTACTCCCGGAAGTTTCTGCAGTTCGTTTTGATCAGAAGGGACTTCTCCGTTAAAATCGTTGACCAACATTTTTGCCATACCGGATAAATGGCGGCTTTTATTATTCGGATAAGAAACAGAACGGATATATTCGAAAATTTCTTCGACAGGGGCTTCTGCGAGCTTTTCGGCAGAAGGGAATGCTCTGAACAACTCGGGCGTAATCATATTAACCCGTTTATCCGTACATTGGGCCGATAGAATCACCGCAACTAATAATTCATAGGGATTTGTATAATGAAGTTCGGTTTCGGCATTCGGCATATGCTCTAAAAACCAGTTGATGATATGTTTGTAGCGCTCTGCTTTTCTCATTTAATTTTTTTATTAGTGACAGGTTTTCTGTTTTATCGGCGAAAACTGGTAATACGGCCATCTTGAAATTGAATCATAGTACCGCTATTATATAACCATTGTTCGCGTAAGCCCGAATAGGTCGGAATTCGGTTTATTTCGGAAGGTTTGCCTATGGAAAGACGCACCTCACTTTGTATCATTCCGTTTGCCAATTGCCCCCGGGTGATTAATTCCCAGTTCTCGTCAGAGATATCTTTGTGATTCATACGCGGATTTGTAAAAGAAAATATCTTCGGAAATCTTAATCGTGATGAAGAATTGAGGGTACCGGAAAGTGTTGTGAGAATATAAAATTTTCTGTCGGCATGGTCTTGAAAATTTATCCTGACAGGAGAAAACTCATCTCCCGGTTGTACACCGGTAATTTTTACAGGTATAAATTTGCGGGCATGAAGAAGTGTTGAATCATCTTCAGCCTGCCATTCGGATGTAAGAATATAAAGTGTTTGATCTTTTAATAAAGAATCAGCTCTCTCTATCTCTGATAGCCAAATCAAACCCGGAATAAGCGGATTGTATGTTGTATCTGAGAATTGAGTAAGGGATTTTCCTGTTTCAAATCGGAATTTTTTTCCATTAGAAGAAAAGATGAGGTCTAATGTCGAATTTCCGCTCCAATCAGATTGTTCTTTAAAGGATTCAA
>JAVWBH010000038.1:1674-13663 GCA_036649595.1 Bacteroidales bacterium | reverse complement strand
CTTCAACAACTTTATCAACCATTTCATGTTTTGCACTTCCTTTTGTAGAGAAGCTCAACATAGCTACACGCGGTTCGATACCGGCGATAGCGCGAGTTGTACGTGCAGTTGATACTGCAATCTGAGCCAATTCCTGAGCATTCGGATTTGGAAGAACAGCACAATCGGCAAATACCATTACGCCATTATCTCCGAAAGATTTGTCAGGCATAAACATCAGGAACGCACCCGATACTACGCTGATACCAGGAGCCGTTTTCACGATCTGGAATGCCGGACGCAATACGTCACCGGTTGTATTTGCCGCTCCGGCAACTTCACCATCCGCATCTCCGTTCTTAATCATCAGACAAGCCAGGAACAATGGGTTTTCTGCCAGTTTCTGAGCCTGTTCGATCGTCATACCTTTGCTTTTACGCAATTCAAAAAGAAGGTTTGCATAAACATCTTTCTTTTCATTGTTAATCGGATCTACCATAGTTGCTTTAGGAAGGTGTTCCAAACCGTTAGCCTCTGCGAATGCAGTGATTTCGGCAGGATTTCCGATCAGAATAATTTCTGCTACACCGTCTGCGATTAGTTTATCGGCAGCTCTCATGGTGCGTTCTTCTGTTCCTTCAGCAAGTACGATGCGCTGCTTGTTGCCCTGAGCACGCGCAATAATCTGATTCATTAAGTCCATCGTAGGTAAATATTTTTTGTTTCTGTTGATTATCAATCTTAATCCGTTGCAAAAGTATAAATAATTGCAATATGGAGATAGCAATTCGCAATAAAAAATTTAAAGTCGAGTTTGCAAAATGAGGAATAAATTCAAAAAAATTGAGTTTCGAGTCTGTAAGCAACCCTAAATAATGTGTATTTGGGCGCCGGGCAATAAAAAACCCGCTTCCTTTCGGAAACGGGCCATATAAAAATGTATTTTTTATTCTTGGAAAACTTTATTTAAGATAAGGTTTGTTGCCCCTGCATTACGATGTACGTAATAACCGGCGGTAGTACCACTGCTGTTGCAATATTCCGGATTTGCGGTTAACCGGTTCAGCAATTCATTGTATTCATTGACACCGGTAACGGAAAATGCACCTTTTATACTAATCAGTTCGCGGGCTTCGCGGAACCGGTGATAATTAGGTCCGAAAATAACCGGTATATTATAAACGGCAGCTTCGAGGACATTGTGGATTCCTACTCCGAATCCGCCTCCGATATACGCCGCATCACCATAGCGGTAAATAGCAGAAAGCAATCCGATACAATCAATAATCAAACAATCGGCTGTCCGGGCATTTTGTTCATTCAACTCAGAATAGCGGACAAACGGCCTTTTCAATTTCCCGATAATCTCCCGGATATGCGACTCATGAATCTCATGAGGGGCAATAATCAGTTTCATTCCGGGGTGTTGGTTAAAATGGTTTATGATAATATCTTCATCTTTCGGCCAAGAACTTCCGGCTACCAAAACAAAAGGGGCTTCTTGACGAAACCGGGCGATTAACGGCAATTCTTTCGCCTGCGAACAGATTTCGCAAACACGGTCAAAACGGGTATCTCCCGTTATTCCGACCCGGGGTATCCGGATTCGCTGCAATAACAAAGAAGACGGTTCATCTTGTACAAATATCTGATTATAAACAGACAGCAAATTTCTAAAAAATCCGCCATACCATTTAAAGAATACCTGCTCCGGACGGAAAATGGCAGAAAATAAGTAAACCGGGATATTACGCTTCTGAAGCGCATACAGGTAATTGGCCCAGAATTCATATTTAATAAAGAATGCTTTTTCCGGTTGTAACAGATCTAAAAAACGAGTTACATTGCCCGGCGTATCCATTGGAAGATAACAAATCAGGTCTGCTCCCTGATAATTTTTCCGCACTTCATATCCGGAAGGAGAAAAGAAAGTTAAGGCGATCTTATATTCCGGATGGGTTTGACGAAGGCGCTCGATCAGCGGACGCCCCTGTTCGAATTCACCAAGTGAAGCTGCATGAAACCATAAATACCGGTCGCCAGCCTTGCGGTTT
This sequence comes from Bacteroidales bacterium, assembly GCA_036649595.1. Lineage (GTDB taxonomy): Bacteria > Bacteroidota > Bacteroidia > Bacteroidales > JAUNSR01 > JAUNSR01. Next base: position 11,630 of record JAVWBH010000038.1, on the reverse strand, counting down.
GCTCTGAGATAATCGAATACAGATTTATGTCCGGCTACCATCTGGGCCGCTTTCTTATTTTTTAAAGCAGCCAGTTTAACGGCAACACCATAAAGTGATATTCCGGCACTATAAAGTATCTTCATCAGAATTGAATCTTTTGTATGTTACAGAGGCGCTTCGTCCGACGCAACGGCACGAAGACTTTTAAAAACGAAACCGGTCAAATGGTTTCTTTTTTTCCAGAGCCTGCTGATTAATATTAAATCGTAAAAATAGTTGTTGTTGAAATTGCACCTGACTCCGCACAACATGTATATTGCATGAAGCCTTACACTCTACGTATTTATTCCGTAGCAAATAAACATAAAGATCGGTCCGGTTATAAAGCCGGGCACGATAAAAAGGATCAGCCGAATGCAGGTTCGCTCCGAATTCTTTATAAAACGGGAGTTGATTTTCTCCGATATAAAAAACATCGTGCAATCCCAGAAAACGCCATTCCAACGTTAGTTCTCCCAAAAATCCGAGCGGCCGATACCAGGCGCCGTTCCCCCTGTTACGGTCGAGGGATAACAATGCCCCGGTTTTAATCTGCAAGGAGTCGAATACGGTAACACCGGATAGATTGGCTCCCACATAAGGATTAAACATGATATTATCAATCACATTCATATCCTCAACCGGATTTTTCGGCTTAGCGAAATGGGTTACGGTCAGAAACCAACCCGCAAAAGCTTTTTTCAGGGCAAAGCGTCCGCTAGACGCCATTGTAAAGATCTCACGCTCCACATTCGTTTGCTGACTTCGCCAGTCGATGTATGCTTCCGCATACCCCGCTTTGCAAAAATACTGGATAAGAGCCCCGTTAATGTTGGGGTTGAAATATAAGACAGAATCATACATAAGAGCCGACGGATACTCTTCAACCAGCAACCGACGCGGAAAAGCCCCGAAGCTTGCTTTGATTTTTTCACTATTGTAACGGTAATATACCGTCCAGTCAACCTTCCGGTCCTTGTGAGACCCAAACTCCTGTAACCAACTCAAACCACCCATCAACTGGTGTTCTTCCTTTAACTGGATTCCCAGTTCGGGCGATAGCCGGGTACCGAAAAATGTTTGGGGTGTCTGATAAGGAGCTTTAAACTCCCGGTTATCAAACAATCCCGTAAAATCAACTTCCCACAAAAATTTCTGGGCATTTGCCGACAGGCAAGTACCCAGAAATGACAGTATCAGAATTAAGGCTCTTATAGATTTCATCTTATTTTATTGACGCAACAGCCTGTTTCAGACGCGCGATAGTTTCTTCTTTCCCGATCAGAGAGGTAATATCAAACATGTGAGGTCCTTTTGATTCGCCAACGACAGCTAGTCGGAACGCATTCATCACATTTCCAAGATGATATCCTTTTTCTTCAATCCAGCCTTTTACAACTGTTTCCGTATTTTCTGCCGAGAAATCTTCAATACCCGCCAAAACATCACATAGCTCAGTCATTTGCTCAGGCGATTCTGCTTTCCAACGTTTTTTCGCTGTTTTCTCATCATACTGAACAGGCGCGATAAAGAAGAATGAGCTTTGACCCCAAAGTTCTTTAACGAAGTTTACACGCTCTTTTACCAATCCGATAATCTGTTCCACCTGAGCAGCCGGAGCTTCAACACCATGTTCTTTCAGAATAGGCATAAACATGCGGGCCAGCTCGGCATTATCCTTCTGCTGGATATATTTATGGTTAAACCATTTTCCTTTCTCATAATCAAACTTCGCGCCGCTCTTACTGCAACGGTCAAGCGAGAACATGTTGATCAGATCCTCCATACTCATGATCTCCTGATCGTTACCCGGGTTCCATCCAAGCAGTGCAAGGAAATTGATTACCGCTTCAGGCAAATAACCCGATTCACGGTATCCCGAAGAGATATCGCCGGTTTTCGGATCTTTCCATTCCAGCGGGAATACAGGGAATCCCAAACGATCGCCGTCGCGTTTGCTCAATTTACCATTTCCATCCGGCTTCAATAATAGCGGAAGATGTGCAAAGCGGGGAGCTTCCCAGTCAAATGCACGGTATAGCAATACGTGCAGCGGAGCCGACGGCAACCACTCTTCACCACGAATTACATGAGAAATATCCATCAAATGGTCATCAACGATATTTGCCAGGTGATAAGTAGGCAGTTCATCCGCCGATTTATACAACACCTTGTCATCCAGGATACTTGAATTGATCGTTACTTCACCACGGATAAGGTCGTTTACGATCACATCCTCATTCGGTTCGATTTTAAAACGGACTACATATTGCGTGCCATTTGCAATCAAAGCGTCCACTTCCTCTTTCGACAAAGAAAGTGAGTTACGCATCTCCATACGGGTAGACGCATCATATTGGAAGTTCGCAACATCGCTACGTTTGGCATCCAGCTCTTCCGGCGTGTCGAATGCAATATAGGCACGGCCTGCGTCAAGCAGTTGCTGAACATACTTCTTATAAATATCACGACGCTCCGACTGACGGTAAGGAGCACCCGGACCACCGATCCCTACTCCTTCATCAAATTTGATACCCAACCAGTTAAGTGACTCAATGATGTATTCTTCTGCACCCGGCACAAAACGCTGAGAATCGGTATCTTCAATTCGAAGAATCATGTCTCCCCCGTTTTGTTTGGCAAAAAGATAATTATAAAGGGCTGTTCTCACGCCTCCGATATGCAAAGCCCCTGTCGGACTTGGTGCGAAACGCACTCTTACTTTTCTTGCTGACATATGATTAGGTTATTTTTTTCAATAGGGACAAAATTACACCTTTTTTTTCATCTGATAAGACTGGTCGAAAGATTATTCTCCCAAACGCAATGTTATTCAATCTCTTCAAGAAGCTTTTTCAGCTCTTCATCGGTTTTAAACAACTTTTGTTTACATAACCGGAGCAACTCTACCGACCGGGCGGTATATTCCCGTAATTTGTCGATCTCACAGTCACTACTTTGAAGTTTACGCACAATTTCTTCCAGTTCGCGAATCGCTTCCGAATACGGGATTTCATTTTTATCTGCCATAGTTATTCTTGTTTATATTTCAATTCTGTAACGATCGCTTCCGCACTGCCGTCGGGAAAAAGGGTTACCACCCGGTCGCCTCTTTTCAGCTCCCGCACCTGCTTCACCACTTTTCCATTCACCAGGGTAAGCGTATACCCTTTTTTCAAAATAGCTTCGGGCGATACCAGCTCTACTATTTTTTCCATATTTTCTAACTCACGCCGGCTTCTTTCGAGTTGATGCGGAATCGCGGTAAAAATATTTTCCTTCAGAAAATCAAGTCGCATACGCCTGCTGAGCAACATATTCTGCACTAATTGCGGAATACGTTCGGTCAGTAATGTGAGCTTTCGTGATTCGGAGTCTACCAGCTCCCGTACCTCTTCGTCTACCTGTGCCTGAAGAGTCAGTACCCGGTCATACGCCTCATCCATCCGTGATATTAAAAACTCGGCGGCAGCCGTGGGTGTTTTCACCCGGGTATGGGCAATCGCATCCAATACCGTTTCATCCCTTTCGTGGCCGATCCCTACAACCAGGGGCAGCGGAAACTGTGCACAATTCAGCGCCAGCAGATAACTGTCAAAGCTATTCAGATCGGAAGTGGCACCCCCTCCCCGGATGATCACGACAGCATCAAAAAGGTGTTGATACTGAAAGATACGGTTCAGCGCATCGATGATACTGGCTTCCGTCTGTGCTCCCTGCATAACCGCAGGAAAAAGACGGGTATAAAACGGAAAACCGGACTCATTCTGTTCAAGTTGATCCATAAAATCGCCATATCCGGCAGCGGTCGATGAAGATATGATTGCGATCCTGTTGGGAACAGGCGCGAGCGGGAGCTCTTTATTCATATCCCGAACACCCTCCTGCTCCAGTTTTTTCAGTATTTCCGCCCGGTTACGGGCCATATCCCCCAGCGTGTAAGACGGATCTATATCATTCACAACCAGCGAGTAGCCATATAGTTCATGAAACTCGACACTGACCTCCACCAATACTTTTATACCGGACGTAAACTTCTGATTGGTTTCCTGTTCGAAAAATGGTTTTAATAATTTCCACCGGTTCGCCCAGATACTTCCCCGCGCTTTGGCAATCATCTGTCCCGTACGGTTTTCTTTTTCAACAAACTCCACATAACAATGTCCCGGGCCGCTTTCACGCACATCACTCAATTCTGCCCGCACCCAATAGCGGTTGGGGAAGCATGTTTTCACCGCATCCTTTACGATATTATTCAACTGAAAAAGAGAAAGTTCCTGCAAATGTGTCATCTTGGGGATAAATGAATACGTTGAGTAAATTGTACAGCGGCACTTTGCACACTGATAATATATAAACCTTTTTCGAGGTGATTCAGATTAAAAAGATAGTTATTTCCGGTAAACCGGAAGTTATCAACAAGTCGCCCGGAACTGTTGATAACTCTAAGATAAGAAGGAGTATGCTCCTGAGGCAACCCCGACACCTGCCAGATACCGGCAGCGGTATCTACCGGATGGATCACCACCTGTCCTTTTTCAGGAATCAGATACAACGGAGTAGTTTCAGCATATGCCTCATACACATTCGGAAGTCCGTAACCGGTAAGCGCATCCGGGGTATCCGGATGAGATGTGTGTCGGCGTAACAGCCGGATCACTTCCTGATTTTTCAAATGCGGAAGCGACTGCCACAAACACGCTGCCAGGCCGGCAATAACCGGAGTAGAGAAAGAGGTGCCCGACCCTTGTGTCAATATACCTGCCTCATCAATGAGATAAGCGGGATCACCCATACCCGAAAGATCCGGCTTGACATATTCATCCCGGACAAAACCTTCACTGGTAAAAGCGGCCGGTTCCATATTGGGTCTGACGGCACCTACCGTCAGGATATCCGGACTATCCGACGGGAATGAAATCCTTTTCCAGGGTCTTTCCCGCTCATTTCCGGCACTGTTAACCACCAATATTCCTTTTGAAGCAGCCCAGGTAGCACCACGGGTTATAAAAGCGCTCTTTCCGTCAATATCCGCCTCGGCATAATTCATTTCCGGATCATCAAATAAACTATATCCCAATGAACTATTGATAACATCCACTCCCACGCTATCGGCATATTCTGCCGCTGCGATCCAGTAATCTTCCTCAACAGGATATTCCGACGAACTGTCTTCCGAACGCAAGAGCCAGTAGGAAGCACCGGGAGCAGAACCCGAAAAAGCAGAAGATTCGGGAGCTGTCATTACAGAAAGTACATTCGTGCCGTGAGGATGAGTAGCAAAAATATCTCCTTTGGGATCTACAAAATCATATGTTCCCAAGACGTTTCCCGAAAGAGCGGCGATCTTGTCAACATTCAGGAATCCGGCATCGATAACGGCAATCCACATCCCCTCACCCCGATAACCGGCCTGATGTAATTTATCTCCGTGATGTACCTTCAATTGATACAGTGCAGCCTCTGCGTCTTTTTTGGCGTCAGGCCGCGTATCAGATGTCTTTACAAAAAAGCTGGGCTGATAGGCATTATCTTTCCAGACCAGCCGTACATCCTTAACGAAAGGAAAGCGGAGCAGTGACTCCCGGGAATCAGGATCCGAAGATGAAACCACTACCGTATTCATCCATCGGGAAGTACATACCAACGGATATCCTGCCTCCTGCAACTGGCTGACATAATCGGCCGCGACAGGCAGGTCAGAAACATCCACAAATACCTCATGATGCCCGCGTCTGGCAAGCGCCCGTGACGGCAATAAACGCTCAGGATATTTAATCAACTCCATGCTACCCTGCTTATCGGTCAGATAAACACGGTATTTATACGGAAGTTGCCCACTCACATTCATTATCACCAGGAATAAAAACGCCAGACTATACTTTCTCATGATCGTTTCTTATATTTTAAATTTTCTTTTTTCCTTTATATCTGCGATAATACCTCCGGCAATTACGATATCGTCTTGATAGATAACCGCCGACTGTCCCGGCGTAACCGCCGAAGCGGGTTCCGGAAAGCGTAATGCTATAGACTGACCCGAAATAGCTTCTACAACTGCCTTCTCTGCCTTACTACGGTAACGGATACGTACCGAAAGTTGCTCTCCTTCCAGCAAGGCTGGATCCGGAATCCGACAATCCTTCAACACCATCCGTTCTTCAAGTAAATCTTCTTTTTTTCCCAGACGAATTGTATTTTTTGCCGCATTGATACGTACTACATATGCGGGCTCGCCCAAAGCGATCTCCAGCCCTTTCCGCTGTCCGATGGTATAGAAAGGAAAACCTTTGTGCTGTCCCAGCTTCCGGCCTTTTTCATCTACGAAATCACCGGCACCGATCTGTTGGTCAATTTCCGGCATCTGCTCCCGTAAAAACGAACGGTAGTCATTTTCCACAAAACAAACCTCCATACTCTCTTTCTTCTCCGCTTTTTCACGGAATCCGCGGGCCAGTACATATGCCTTGATATCTTCTTTGTTGATCGAGCCCAGCGGGAAAAGGGTCCGGCTCAGTTCTTTCTGTCCCAGGCGCCACAGAAAATAAGACTGGTCTTTCTTTTCATCCAGCCCTCTGGCAATATGCAGATTTCCATTCAGGTTTATGATACGGGCATAATGCCCGGTGGCTACCTTTTCACAGCCCAGTCTGTCGGCCGTTTCGAGCAGGTATTTCCATTTAAAAAACAAATTACACATCACGCATGGATTAGGCGTATGCCCTTTCAAGTATTCATCCATAAAATTCTGAATTACCGTTTCCCTGAATTCAGAACGAATATCAAGCGTATGATGTTCAATACCCAGTCTATCGGCCAGTTGCCGGGCTTCAAGTACGAAGTTCGGTTCTGTAGCTCCCTCCGCAAATTGCGTCGCCACATCCCACATCCGCATGGTTAACCCGATCACTTCGTAACCTTGCTCCTGTAATAACATACAAACGGCAGAACTATCCACTCCGCCGCTCATACCTACCAATACTTTTATCTTACTCATCAAAGCATTTTTAGTCCTTAACAATTAATACCGAGGCATATGCCGCGATTCCCTCCTCACGTCCTGTAAAACCGAGTTTTTCGGTAGTGGTCGCCTTAATGGAGATATCATCCGTATCCACGCGCATCACTTCTGCCAGTGTACGCTGCATTTCCGGAATATGCATTTTTAGCTTGGGCCGCTCGGCCGCTACTGTGATATCCGCATTTCCGAGCTCATATCCTTTTTCTCTTATCAGCTCCATCGTACGGGCCAATAAGATCTTGCTGTCTATGTTTTCAAATTCGGCTCCCGTATCCGGGAAATGATAACCGATATCACGCATATTAGCAGCGCCGAGTAGCGCGTCACACAGTGCATGAATCAATACATCTGCATCCGAATGGCCCAGCAATCCCAGGGTATGCTCAAGCCGGATTCCTCCCAGCCATAATTCCCGACCTTCCACCAGACGGTGAACGTCGAAACCAAATCCGGTTCTTATTTTCATCATATTTTATTTTTTATCATTATCGGCGACGACGACCGCCATAACCGATCAAGTCGCGCAATCCGTCCATATCAAACGATAATGAAAAGCGGAGCGTCTGATCCAGCGGACTTGATTGCGCCATCGAAATAACATACGCCGCATCCAGGCGGAATACATTCAAAGCAAATCCGGCACCGACGGTTGCATATTTTCGATTTCCTTTATTCTTATGTTCATTAAAATAACCGGCGCGCAGAAAGAACTGGTCATTGTACGTATATTCTGCTCCCAGCGAAAAATTTATCTCCTGCAACTCCTCTTTGAAGCCGCCCGGTGCATCGGTAAATGATTTAAAGATACCCGAAATCGACGAAGTGGAATAATATTTCTCAAGCGCATCGTCATATTGTTCCTGATCTCCGTCAAACTGGCTCAGCAACGGACGCGTAGGCACCAGGAGCTTATTCAGGTCTAAGCTGAACGACATTCTGTTGTAGTCGCCGATCGGAAAAAGCAATGTAGTACCCAAACGCAGGTTGGTCGGTAAAAAAGCAGAAGTTGCACCTCCGTCATAACTCACCTTCGACCCGATATTGGAAACATTGAAACCGAAAGACCACTGACATTCATTGCGTCCGATAATCGGATAACGGGTCAGATATCCGGAAATATCCGCCGCAAAAGCATTTCCTGCGCCAAAATCTTCCTCCTTGCTATAAGCCAGGTCTGAATAAATATACCGGAATACCACCCCCATCGAAAACGATTCAGACAGCTTACGCGAGTAACCCACGTCGACAGCCATCTCAAAAGGATTGATCATATCCACCGTTTCGCCGCCGCTGTTTGTCAGGGCGATCTCACCCAGTGTAAAATAACGGAGAGAAGCACTGATCGCCTGCAGATCATTCCCTCCGAACTTCCAGTAACCGGCCAGATAAGCCAGGTTAATATCGTTTACCAACTTGCGCAGCCATGGAGTATAAGAAAACGACACCCCACCCTGACTATAAGCAAAAGCATATTTCGCCGGATTCCAGTATTGCGAATTCACATCCGGATCTGTAGCGGCACCAATATCACCCATCGCACCACCGCGTGCATCCGGAGCGATACCCAGCGAGTTAACTCCTGTCTGGACAGGGTTAAACAAATCTCCTTTCAGGTCATCTTCCGCCATTGCCGGCAATGCCAGCATTGACAAGGCCAAAACCCCATACAGCCCTTTATTCTTCATATTCATATACTGAATTAATTTATTAGCACCATTCGCACGCTTCATTGTGCAAGGACAATCAATTTTTTACTTTTTGTAGCATAATGCTGGCCGTCTCCCGACAGGAGAGCCCGATAAATATAGATTCCGGGCAAGATACGCTCTCCGGTAGCGGTGCGTAAATCCCAGGTTACCGGCAAGGAGGTCAGATATTCCGACATTCCCGCCACCTCTTGGTCCCATACACACTGCCCCATCTGGGTATATACCTGTATACGTACTTTCAGCCGGGTCTCCGGACGGTTATGAGTTAACAAGAACTGTACCTCTTCGCGTACCGGATTTTCATTCGGACGCAGATCGAATATAATCGGCTTGGCACTGTTGTTTACTTCAAACGCAATCGTCCGCGTAGAAGAGTTGTTATGCACATCCCAGACTTTCAGTTCAAGCGAATATTTTCCGTCGGCAAGTTCGGGAATACTAAATTTGACAGATCCCTTTCCGATCTCACCCGCATGGGTCAGGAAATAATCATTTAAGACATATCTTACCGGCGAAGCGGATTCGGACGTGATCGTAATGGCCAGATCGTGGCCGATAGAAGCCCCGGTAGTATTGATTCCGGTATTATCGCCGATCTCGGCAAACAAGTAAGGAGTGGCATTTACCACCGTTCCCTCTTTAAAAGAATCCGTATTAAGATATAATGAGTGAATTACCGGCGGAATCGTGTCAAGATCAATGTCCGACGCTGTTCCGCCCAATATATACCGGTCAAAATATCCTTGTGCCTCTCTCTGCGAGCCTTGATGAGCATACAGATTAATCAGCCCCTGTTTCATCGAATAGCTGATATCCTTAGGCACGATAAAAGAAAACTCAAACTCTCCGTTACGCACCGAATCGCAACCGGTAAACAGCTTTGTCGTACGGTTCTTAAAAACCATCGGTTTTCCGGTCTTATCGTTATCCATCGCCGTGACGGTTTCTTCACTATCATATACGGTAGGATAAAGAAGACCGTTAAAGTCTGTCGCCGTCGCATCCGAATCCAGTTCACGAACCCGCCCTTTCATCGTCACCGTACTGAGCGCCTTCATCTGGATCAGTTGGTCGCCTACCGGTATACCGTCTACTTCGGTAATCTCCATCTGGTATTCGGGATATGCCATTGTCATCGAAGGGTCGCCCATCAGCACAAAGTTAAGTTTGTTAAACTGCGATCCCAACGCACATTTCGCCAACCG
>JAVWBH010000038.1:0-1664 GCA_036649595.1 Bacteroidales bacterium | reverse complement strand
GCATCACATCCCCCATCCGGTAGCGCGTACCGTCGGCTTGCTTGACAAATAGATTATTGATCAGCTCTCGATTAAGACTCAGGTTTCCATCCGAATACACAACGCGGGTAGTTGTAAACAAAGCCGCCGCCCCGCCGTTCGGATTCAAAAGCAATGCTTCGCCGGCCGAAGTACTGTAATCATCAAACCGGCTGAAATCGCAAGTAGCAGTTACCCATACCGGTAAACGTTTCATAATGATATTTTCGGCATCCGAAAGCATAAACAGCTTCTCATGCGTAATGGAGGTCGTTGCTCCATGGCCTGAATAATTCACCAGTAACGCACCCTGCTGAAGCTGATCGAAAAACTTCTTCTTAGCGGCAGGGTAAGCAGTGCCCGACGCTGTCATTTCGCGCTTATAGGCATCGAGGTAAATTTTATTGAATACAAACTCATGATGTCCTTTTTTCTGGATAATATGAACCATGGTATCCGCATGATTCATGTGCGTATTATTGTCGCCGTCATCACCCAGAAAACATAAATTGTTTTTCCAGTTTCCGGTTACTTTATTTTCAGAATAAGCGATGATCTTATTGACTACGTTCTTCGCCTCTTCGGGTGTTCTGACCGGCAATCGCCCGATACCCAGATCCAAGCGGTCGGAAGCAAGGGTATATTGTCCGCTATTATCTTTCTTTCCACCTTCGTTATCATCGAGAAATCCGAAATAATCATCGCATACATACGATTCTACTTCACTCAGCGAAGGATCCGACTGAGAGGTAAGCAGACAGTTTTCCAGGATACTTTTCTTCCAGTGCGAAGCATCCAACCCGCGGTTATCATTAGCACCGTCTCCAAAAAGGAGTAAATAAGAAGGAGGAGTTCCGGCGCTAGCCGCTCTGTCATAAAACATTTTCATAAACAGACGGTATGCCGTAGCGTCGGGCGTACCCGACGAAAATTCATTATATACTTGTTGGGGAGCAACCACCGTTACATGGAGTTTATCATTTTTACGGCGGTAATCAGCCAGGCGTTCAGCCTGTGCCCTCAGTTTGGGTTGCACGATAATAACCAGATCTGTTTGAGGAAGAGCGTGCAAATTTTGGTTTGCCACTTCTCCTAAAGAACTTACAGACGGAAAAACGGCCTGCGTATTAACCAGCGCATATTCACGGAGTCCGATTTTGTCGGGCGTAAAGCCATACTGGTTGTCTGATTCTTTTATTTCTTGTACTACAGGGCATACCGGGTTTGTGACATCCCACACCACCACTTCGCTCGGGGCATTCAGATTACTGATCTTGTAATTCAACAATTTACCCGTAGCCTCCGCATTCCGAAATAAGGTGTACGAACCGTAGAGCTGTATATCCCGGGTCATATTGAGCCGGATATAATTAAGCGATGCCACTTTCGTATTATTGCCGCCAGGCCGGAAGGTCAGGCGTATTTTGCTGTCGGCGCCGGTTGTCTGATTCCACAGATAACTGCCTGCTACTTTACGGGCGAACTGATATTTAGAAACACCCGACTGAAGCGAAGCTTTCATAAACTCAACGCCAGCCACCTGTCCGCTCAATACCCCACCCGCATCACTGCTGTTAAAGGCAAAATCCACATCGATTATTCCGGGCGCACTTGTTTTACCAGGGAAAGAGAAATTAAAATCACAG
>JAVWBH010000037.1:0-14111 GCA_036649595.1 Bacteroidales bacterium | reverse complement strand
GGGAATCGAATTTATCCTGAAACTCTTTAAAATCAATAAAACGATTGATGTAGGTACGTATCTGCTCCGGAATAATGGGATCTTGTGCGAAATGGGCTTCATACTGAGCCAGTAAAGCCCCTGTTTTCTTGAATTCAGCCATCGCCGGAGGAACCACCAGAAAGAACAGTGAAGTCAAAACACCCGCCAAACACAGGATAGTAGCGAAAATGGCTACTATCCTGAATTTGAACTTAAGCTTATATTGGAAAAAACGTACCACCGGAATCAGAATAGAGGCTATAAGCCATCCGATCAGAAACGGGACCAGTGCATCCTTAATTTTCCATGCCAGCCATCCTAAGAGGATAGCAAGTCCGGTTGCGAAAAAAATACGCCAAACGCGATCGAATGTAAATTCTTTTTGAAAGAATGAAGCCATAGCTGTCTTTTTATCTGTATACCTATCTATAACGGTACGGAATGATTAATGTTTATCCTGTGCACGGTGATAACAACTGCGGCAAAGCGGTTGATATTCGTTCTTTTCGCCCAGCATCACCTGTTTTTCGTTCGATACCAGGCGGTGAGAATAATTGGCTAACTGACCGCAATGTACGCAAATGGCATGTACTTTCGATACATCATCCGCGATCGCGCAAAGGTGAGGCATCGGCCCGAAAGGAACTCCTTTGAAATCCATGTCAAGCCCGGCTACAATTACACGAATCCCTTTTTTTGCCAACAGGTTGCATACATCAACAATTCCCTGATCGAAAAATTGCGCTTCATCAATACCTACTACGTCAACATCTTCAGAAAGAAGCAGAATACTGGCTGAATTTTCTACCGGAGTAGAATGAATGGAGTTACTATCGTGCGAAACGACCTCTGTGTCCGAATAGCGAATATCAACGGTGGGTTTGAATATCTCAACACGTAGTTTTGCTATTTTCGCCCGCTTGAGCCGGCGGATTAATTCTTCGGTTTTCCCCGAGAACATCGATCCACAGACTACTTCGATACTTCCCCGGCGATGCATTTCGCGAAATTTGTTTTCTGAAAACATTATAAATCCTTTTATATTTTTAAGTTGACTAGAGTTCTGTCAGAGCAAAAATACTAAATTTGGGGACAATGTAAGCTATCTTAAGCTTGCTTTTGATTGAATGTGTATGGAAAAAAGATTTCTGTTTTTAGGAACCCTGCTATTACTTTTCGGGTCTGTAATATATGCCCGTGAAGATGCTGTAAAGCGCTTTTTGGACACGAATGGTTTTCAACATGCTTCAGTCGGAATATCGGTTGTCCGCTTATCCGACGGCAAGTCGGTTGTGGAGCATAATCCGCAAATAGCTTTGATTCCGGCATCTACGCAAAAAGTAATTACTACGGCATCCGCTCTGCGTCTGTTGGGGGATACCTACCGGATAAAAACAACGGTTGGCTATTCGGGTAAAATCGAGAACGGCATCTTGAAGGGTGATCTGATTATCCGGGGAGGAGGAGATCCTTCTTTGGGCTCGAAGTATGCCGGACGGCCGAAAGAGGCTTTTTTCGAGGAATTGACGGCGACGGTAAAAAAAGCCGGCATAATAAAAATTGACGGTGATATTATCGGCGACGAATCAGTCATGAATACAGAGGGAATTGCTCCCGGCTGGTCGTGGGAGGATATGGGTAATTATTATGCTGCCGGAATATATGGCCTGAATTATAATGATAATCTGTATGAATTGATTCTGGATACAGCCGTAAAAGGAGTACGACCGCGGATAAAGACCATACGCCCGGATATACCCGGGCTACAGATTGTAAATGCCCTTTTACCGGGAGCAACAGCCTATGACAGTGCTTATTTGTATGGCGCTCCTTTTTCAAATGAACGTTTTCTGTATGGAGCGGTGCCTCAAAATAAAAATGAATTTATGATACGGGGAGATCTGCCCGAACCGGCGTTGCAGACGGCGCAACTGGCCGGAAGCCGTTTGCGGTCGCAAGGTGTAGCTTGGACCGGACAGCCCCGGAGCGGACGCCTTTTACAGATTGCCGGGCAGCATATACCTGTTATGGATACCCCCCTTTTTACGTTTTTATCCGATCCCTTGTCCCGACTTGTACGACAAACGAATGTTTACAGTCTCAATCTCTTTGCGGAAGGTATTCTCCGTCAGATCGGACTATTGAAGAATGCTCCTTCTGTGCAGGGAGGTGTACGTACGGCGCTGAATTACTGGGAATCGCAGGGGTTAAAAACCGACGGGTTATTTTTATATGACGGGAGCGGGTTATCGCCTGCAAACCGCGTGACGGCAGGATTCCTGACACAGCTGATGGTTCGGATGAAAGATGTCCCGGCATTTGTATCTTCCCTGCCGTTGGCCGGGAGCGAAGGTACGGTGGGTAGCTTTCTGAGTACCACTCCTTATAAGGGTAAAGCACGTCTGAAAAGCGGTACGATTAAACAAGTGATAGGGTATACGGGTTATATCGACGGAAGAGAGCGGTATGCCGTAACGGTATTGGTAAACAATGCAACATGTAATAATCGGGAAGTAAGGCGTGCGATAGAAAAGTTGTTTACAGAAATGAACTTGTAATGCGGAAAATAGTTAATTTTGTCGGTATCAGAGTTTTTTAGATAAAGAATATGACTCAGCAGGAAAGAATAGAACTGTTAAATAGAGAATTACAGGAGATCGGAAATCTCCTGACAGGTATAGGCGAATGTGAAGTAATCCCTTCGGTGTTATTGAAAATGGCACAAGAGAAAGCATTACGCCTGGCAGAAGGTATTGAAAAACTGGGGGCTTCCCCGGTTGAAAAGCTGGCGGTTGCTTCTGTTAAGGAGCCCTCTGTTGTAGCATGTCCCGAAGAGGTTCAAATTAAAGTTGTCAGCCCACAGCCAGAACCCCAACCGGAGTCACAGCCAGAGGCACAACCGAAACCTGAACCGGAGCCGGTAAAGGTGCAACCAATGCCTGTTAAAGAGGCTTTTGAACAAGTATATCGGGAGTTTACTCAAACTCCGGTTCAATCTGCACCCAAAAGTGATTTACGCAGTTTAATGACATTGAATGACCGCTTCCTTTTCCAGCGTGAATTATTTCGCGGGGATATCGGAATGTTGAATTATACGTTAGATGAAGTAAATAAGCTGGCTACGATTGAAGAAGCGCTGGCATTTATTGATGTTCAGTATCATTGGGATGCTGAAGCGAGTGGCGTAAAAGAGTTCTTTGAACTACTGGAGCGTCATTTCAAAGGAACTATTATTTAATTGATTTTATGGGTAAACTATTTGTCGTACCAACACCGGTTGGGAATTTAGAGGATATGACTTTTCGTGCGATCCGTGTATTGAAAGAAGCCGATCTTATTTTGGCCGAAGATACACGCACGAGCAGTGTGTTGATGAAGCATTTTGAAATTATGACACATATGCAGTCTCATCATAAGTTTAATGAACATAAAACGGTAGAAGGGGTTGTAGAGCGTATCAAAGGCGGACAAACTGTGGCATTGGTATCCGATGCCGGTACACCGGCTATTTCTGATCCCGGATTTTTGGTGGTGCGGGAGTGTGTAAAGGCGGGTATTGAGGTGGAATGTTTGCCGGGTGCTACTGCGTTTGTGCCGGCTCTGGTATCTTCCGGTTTGCCAAATGAAAAGTTTTGTTTCGAAGGTTTTCTGCCTCAAAAGAAAGGCCGTGAGAGCCGTATGAAAGAATTGGCTGTCGAGCCCCGGACCATGATTTTCTATGAATCACCTTTCCGTCTGACCAAAACGCTGTCTCAGCTGGCTGAGTTTTTTGGCGGAGATCGTCCGGCTGCTGTTGCCAGAGAGATCTCCAAATTGCACAATGAAACAGTACGCGGTTCATTAACTGAACTGATTGCTCACTTTACGGCAAAAGAGCCGAAGGGAGAGATCGTATTGTTGGTAGGAGGAGCGCCTGCCGTAGAAAAAGTAAAAGGTAATAAATATAAAAATGCCCGCAACTCTGAAGAGGAGAACGAGTGAAAATCAACAATTAAAGTAGAGTTTTATGAAAAAAATGGTTTATTCTATTGCCGCCGTCTTGTTGTTGGCTGCGTGCAACTCTAATTCTTCTAAGCTGAAACAATTACAGATGGAGAATGATTCGCTGGTAGCTGCTTCTACTCAGACAAAGGCTGAGTTTGACGAGTTACTTTCTACCCTGAATGAGGTAGAGGACGGTTTTTCGCAGATTAAGGATGCCGAGAACTATCTGACTATTCAAGCCCAGGCAAATACTGATCTGACACCTTCTACAAAGCAACGTCTTGCAAATGATATGAAGATGATTCAGGAAACGCTGAAAAATAACAAGGAGCAACTTGCCAAATTGCAGAAACAATATGATAACAGTCGTTACCAGTCGGCTGAAATGAAAAAAACAATCGCTCGTCTGACTACTGAAATTTCAACAAAATCAGAGATGATCGCTTCTTTACAGCAGGATCTGGCAAAGAAAGATGTGAAGATTGCCGAATTATCTCAGTCTTTGACAGAATTGGCCGGTACTGTAGATGAATTGTCTTCAGAAACGCAGGCTCAGCAGAAAGAGCTGGCTGCTCAGGAAAAAGCGCTGAATACAGGTTATTATGTATTTGGAACAAAGGGTGAGTTAAAAGAACAAGGTATCGTGTCGGGTGGCGGTCTTTTCGAATCGACAAAGGTTATGAAAGGCGATTTCAACAAGGATTACTTTACCAAGATTGATATCCGTACGTTGAAAGAAGTACAATTGTTTGCCAAAAAGGCAAAAGTGCTTTCTAACATGCCTTCGGGTTCATATTCATTGGTAAAGGATGCTAAGGGCGAGCTTACTCTGGTTATTAACGATGCAAAAAGCTTCTGGAGCTTGTCTAAATACCTGGTTATTCAGGTAGACTGATCGGATAGAAATTTTTATTCTCTTATGTACAAACATATTTTTCTTGATTTTGACGATACAATTTATGATACGCGCGGTAATGCGACGGTTGCCTTGCGGGAGTTGTATGAACATTTTAACCTGAACCGGTTTTTTGATCGTTTTGAAACATTTTCGTCGAGTTACTGGCTACGGAATCATGAAGTATGGGCTTTGTACTGTTTGGGCAATATGAGCCGTGCGGAGTTGGTAGTAGAGCGTTTTTTGTATCCGCTCAAACAAGTGGGAACGGGTGATGAGGCTATGGCGCTTGCCCTGAATGACTGGTTTCTGGATCGGACCTCCGAAAAAAGCGGCCTGATAGAGGGTGCGCTTGATTTGCTGGAATACCTGAAACCTCATTATCATTTGCATATCATTAGCAACGGTTTTACCGAAGTGCAGTTTCGTAAATTGAAAAGCGCCGGGGTAGATCGGTATTTTGAAGAAATAATCTTATCGGATGCCGTTGGTGTAAATAAGCCGGATCCGGTAATCTTTGAATATGCATTGCAAAAAACGGGTGCTAAAAAAGAAGAATCAATCATGATCGGAGACAATTTTGATACCGATATCACCGGAGCGATCCGTAGTCGGATTGATCAGATTTTCTTTAATCCGCAACCCGATTTTATCGCCCCCGTAACTCCTACCTTTGAGGTACGGAAACTGGAGGAGATAAAAGAGATTTTGTAAAACTTAGAAATAAAATAGGAGGGTCTGCCAAAAATGAAGTGGCCCCAAAAGTTGGACAAGTAATTTATATGTGGATGAGCCTGGTATTGTATACCGGGCTCATTTTGTTTAATATCCTTTTCAAGCAGGGTATAGGGCATGAAAAAAGGCATGCTTTTAGCACACCTCTTCCTGTTTTGTTTAATCTTCTTCTAATTCAATAATTCCTAATAATTTGCTGCGACACAGCAGGCATGCCCCGACAGACGTGGCGGTATCATCTAATCTTACAGCTATGTTTTTTACCCGGATTAAATGGTTCTGGAGAACCTGATCTGCTTTTTTTTGCTTCCCGGAGGAATCTTGTTTTCTGCGTAAATAGCATGATATTTTCTGTGCGTATGGGTTTATATACTCATACGCACAGTTGTTTTTGGGATAACTCTCTGTTTGATCAATTAATAAATGAATATTTATAAATAGTTATTTATGTTAAAATAGGTTCTTTGCAAGCGCTTTGATCTAACCAATTGTCACTAAAACAATAAATATTTATGTTTAAATATAGGTTTTTTATCCATTTATGTTGCTAATAGGCGAAAAAATTGCTCAAATATTAATATTTTGTTATATTTGTGCATCTGTTAATTATTTGATTAATAAAAACCAAAAAAAACGTGTTTTAAAAGTCGGATATACAGTTTTAAAGTAAGCTAGAATATTATCACATTATCAAATTACATATCATGAACTTTATGAGTCATTCGTGTTCAGGATTTTTCTATGGAAAGATTCACTGGATTTTATTGTTCTTTGTACTAAACGTTATGGGAGTACAAGTGGGATATGCTCAAGATCGGGCGGTTTTGGTGTCGGGGCATGTTTATGACCAGACAGACGCCGCTTTAATGGGTGTAACTATTATGGTAAAAGGAACCTCTACCGGTGTTGTCTCTGATTTAGACGGGAATTTCTCGTTGACAGTGCCTTCATCAAAATCGGTGTTGGTATTTAAATATGTGGGATATATTCCACAGGAAATAACTGTCGGAAACCGGAAAGAGTTAAAGGTGAAGCTGATAGAAGATACCAAGAATCTGGAAGAAGTGGTTGTTGTGGGTTATGGTACTTCAAAAGCGAAAGACATTACCGGATCGGTGTCAACGATATCGGCCAAAGATATTCAGAAAATCAATACGACAAATGTTTCTTCTTTGATGCAGAATCTTGCATCCGGGGTTTTGGTTGCCCAAAATACAGGTAAACCGGGTGAGACGGTGCGTGTACGTGTGCGCGGAGCGACTTCGCTTTCCGGGTCGAATGAGCCATTATATGTAATTGACGGACTTCCTGTAGATGACCCGAGCGCATTGGATATTCTTTCTCCAAGTGATATTCAGTCGATGGACGTATTGAAAGATGCCTCGGCATCTGCTATTTACGGTTCGCGTGCGGCAAATGGGGTTGTAATCATCACCACACGCAAAGGTGTAGCTGGTAAAAAACCAACATTAAATGTAAATTATAATGCAACGGTAGATACGCAGATTAAAAACTTCAGAATCCTTTACGGAGATGAGTGGCGTGATAAAGTGCGTCAGTTTGCAAGAGAAACCCTGGTTCATGATCCGTCGAATGTAACGGCGGGTGAAATTTTGAAAGAGGGAAGCGATTATCTGGGAACAGCTAATACCAACTGGTTTAACGAGGTGAAACAACCTGCATGGCGCCATAATGCCGATGTGTCAATTAGTGGCGGCGGAGCACAAAACCGTTATTTTGTATCATTCTCCGTACTCGATCAGAAAGGGATGGTAATCGGGGATGACCTGACTCGTTATAATGCACGTGTTAATCTTGATGTTGACGTGTTGCCGATTTTACGTTTCGGAACGAATGTGACAATGAGTTATTCGGATAAGAATGCATCGGGTACTTCTATGTTCTCGGCGCAAGGTTTTCGTCCGGACTTAGATATTTATGATAAAGACGGCAATTATCTGATGATGAATACAAGTTCTAATCCGGTTGCCAATACCCATAAAAAAGACAACACGGATTCTTATCGTTTATTCGCTACTGCATGGGGTGAAGTAGATATCTATAAGGGACTGAAGTTTAAGTCATCCTTGTCTGTTTCTCAGGATTTTACATTCCGTGAAACGTTTTCGCCAAGTTTCTTGTCAAGCAATAACAAAGCGTCGGGTTCGGAATACAACTATCATGCCTATAAAACAGTATTTGATAATGTATTCAGTTATAATACGAAACTGGGTGATTCGCATGTGATTGATGCGATAGCGGGAGCTTCTTTTGAAAATTTCGAAGGAAAAAGCACGTCGATCAACGGGTCGAACTATGCACAGGACGAGATCTTTACAAATATCGGAAGTGCAAGTGAGATTACGGCAAAAAATATTTCGAATGGTTATAATGCAAAAGGTCTGGCATCTTTCTTTGTGCGTGCCAACTACCGTTTTGCCGACCGTTATTTGTTTACATTTACCAGCCGTTACGACGGCTCGTCGATGTTCGGTACTAAGAACCGTTACGGATTCTTTCCGTCGGGAGCTTTTGCCTGGCGTGTTTCTCAGGAAGAATTTATGCGCGGAGCAACCTGGATTGATGATTTGAAGTTGAAACTGAGTGCAGGTACAACCGGTATTCAAAACCTTTCGAGTTTCTCAAACCGCGACTTGTATTCATCCTCTTCTTATATGGATCTTCCGGCGTTGGTGCATACTCAGATTGCCAACCGCGAGATCCGTTGGGAAAAATCAACCCTTTATGATGCCGGTATCGACTTCTCATTTTTTAATCAACGTTTCCGCGGTACATTGGGCGGATATATCAAAAATACGAAAGATTTGATCTGGGGATTTAATTTCCCGTCAAGTACGGCCGGAGGATCGATGAATCGTAATGTCGGTTCGGTTACGAATAAAGGGATTGAAGTTTCATTGACGTACGCTATTTTCCAGGAAAAAGATTTGAACTGGGATTTGACGCTTAACCTTGCGCATAATAAGAATAAAGTAACCTATTTGGTGTCGGAAGGTTCTGTTGAGAATGCAATGGGAATCAATATCCACGGATCCAATACACAGGTGTTGGCTCAGGGATATCCGATGGGATCTTTCTTCGGATGGAAGGATAACGGTATTATCCAGACAAAGGCGCGGGTTAAAGAACTGGATGCTTATGCCAAAGAGCATGGGGCTGATTATTATGACGGATCAAAACTCAGACCGGGTATGTTGGAATACCAGGATGCCAATAAAGACGGTAAGATCGATGATAATGACCGTGTATTATTAGGTTCTCCTGATCCGAAAGTGTTTGGCGGACTCGTATCCAGTTTTTCATATAAAGGCTTTTCCGTATTTACTTCTTTCGGATTCCAGATCGGAGGATTGAAAGCGTATGGAAAAACATTACAGAATATGCCGGCGCAGTTGACCGGATTAGTAGATTACGGATTAAACGATCGTTGGTCTGAGTCGAACCGGGATGCCAAATATCCGGCGTTATATATCGAAGATGGTTCTCCGCGTATGAACCAGATGCAGCTGCATAACGCTTCTTATTTACGCTTGCAGGAACTTCGTCTTTCGTACGACTTGCCTCGGGTTGCCGGTATTCGTGTTCAGTTGTTTACGGCTGCCTCTAACCTGTTTACCCTTACGAAATATCCGGGTACAGACCCTGCTACGGTAAATGGAGGTATTTATGGCGGAAATCACGATTCTTCTTATCCGGGTATCCGTTCTTTCTCTTTTGGTTTAAAGCTTAATCTGTAATCGTTATGATAAAGAAATATTTATATTTATTCCTGTTAGGACTAATCGCAACAAGTTGTTCTCTTGTTGACGTATTAGATAAAGTGCCGGCCTATGACGCCGATTTAGAGGGAGCGATCAAGGATCAAAAAACAGTCGAGTTAGCACTTAACGGGATTTACTCCTATTTGCCGGGCAACGGTTTTAATGTGATCTTCGCTACAACAAATGGCAGCTTCATGGGTGGTACCCTGAACAGACAGAGCAGTATTACTTCCGGGAATTCTGTTTATATGAGTGAGCGTTATTGTCCGACACTGACTTATAACTCCTCTTTTAGTGATCCTGAATGGAATGCGGACTATGAGATTATTAAAAATGCGAACTTTCTGTTAGAGGCTTGCCAAAAAGTGCCTGCAAAAGAATTTTCCGGAAACCGGAAAAATGAGATTCTGGGTGAAATCTATTTTCTACGCGGATTTGCTTATGGGCGCCTGATGCTCCGTTATGCAGAGTACTGGGATCTGGAGAGCCACCTGGGTTTAATTTTGCGTAGTGAATTGCCAAATGTAGAGAATGCAAAAAAGCAGCGTAGTACGGTAGCTGAAAGCTATGATGCTATTTTCAGTGATTTGGATAAGGCGATCGAACTGGCTCCGAAACAGAGTAAGTCAAGCCAGGGCTCTTGCCAGGCTGCAAAAGTGCTGAAAGCCCGCTTGCTGCTTTATTCAAAACAATATGCCAAGGCGGCGGAGGTTGCTTCAGAAGTGATTCCTGAAATTAAACTTGAATCCACTTATGCCGATGTGTTCGATAAACACAGTTCAACTCCGGAGATTCTGTTTGCCCGTGTTTTTCTTTCAGATGCCAGTTCTACAGATACCCGTGTTAAAGCATTCGGTACGAAAAATCCTGCCGGTAAAGGGGGATATTGGTGTCCGACAGAAGAGTTCTTATCCCTATTGGGCAACGATCCGCGTGAATCTGCTATCGTGGCTCATATTGACAGCGTAACATTCAGTACTCCTCAATACAATTGTAAGACGGTAAAGAAATACCTGACAGATAAAAATGATATGCCTGTTATTTTCTTACGCGCGGCAGAAGCTTATCTGATAAAAGCCGAAGCGCTTTATCGTTCGGGAGCGGGAATTGCTGAAGCATATGCACCGATTGAAGTATTGCGTACGCGTGCGGGAGCTGAGGTGACACCTCCTACTACCATCGAGGAACTGGAAGATGCCATTTTCAATGAATGGATTATTGAAATGAGTTTTGAAAACTGGCATGAATTTTATGCTACTTCTCGTTTTGATAAACCGGAAGCATTGAAATTCGACCGTTTGCTGTCGTTAAACAAAGCATTACGTGATAAAGTGGATCTTGAAATGCAGGCGGGAGCCGATAAAGGACAAGCTTATCTGCAACGTATATGTCACCGTCGTATTGATCGTATCCCTGCAAAAGAGATGGACTCTAATACGGTAGAACAGAATCCGGGATATTAATTTGAAATAAAGAAAGGGAAAATAGCTCCGCCGGAGTTATATTCCCTTTTATCTAAACAACAACAACAATTGATCATGAAAAAGAATGTGATTTTTTTATGCTTTGTATGGCTGCTAAGTCTTTCTGCCATCGCTTCTGATGCGGTAGGGGGGATTGAGTTTGCTCATGTGTCATGGAGTGAAGCGGTTGCTAAGGCTAAAGCTGAGAAGAAGCTGATCTTTATAGACTTCTATACCCAATGGTGTGGTCCTTGTATGAATATGGCGCAAGAGGTGTTTGTTTTGCCTACGGTAGGTAATTATTATAATACCCACTTCGTAAATTTGAAAATAGATGCCGAAACAGGTGAAGGCAAAGAGCTTGCACAGAAATACGGCGTAAAGAGTTATCCGACTTATGCATTTATCGATCCGTTGACACAGGAGCTGGTGCACCGCAGCAGCAGCCGTCAGTCGGGCGAAGCTTTCATAAAGACAGCTGCAAATGCTCTTAATCCGAAAACCCGTTCTCCTTATTTGATGGCGGAATTTGAAAAAGGAAATAAAGAGCGTGCATTTCTGATCAATTATATCGAATATATGAAGTCGATATATCGTCAGGATGACGTACGTAAAGCATTTGACCTGTTGATTTCTACGGGAGCTTCTTTGGATCAGGCGGATATCTGGAATCTGTATGTAAACAGTATCAACGGCCCTTCGAATCCGTATCTTTTGCAGGTTTCTGAAAAATATGATCATTTTGTGCGTTTGTACGGGAAAGAAGCTGTCGATAAAAAATTAGCAGCCGAAACAACCTATATGCCATTGGCCGAGTTGGATAAACTTTGTGATTTTAAAGGTAAAAAGTTTAATCGCGATATGATTGAGATTAACAGTGTGTTGCGTAACAAAGATTATGCTACTGCTATTACGCGTATCGATGCATTGATTGCTGATCCGGCAACAGATCGCCAGCAGCTGATTGATCGTCTTAAATTTATGGTGCGTGGCGGTATCTCAGAATCCAGCCCTGCGGAATGGTCGAAAAAATGTTTGGAATACCTTCAGTTTATTGCCTATAATTCGGCCGAACGCCGCGATCCGTATATCCATCAGGAATATGCATCAGCACTCGAACAATACCTTCGTCTTACGTCGTCTAAAGCTGATTTTCCAAAATCGGTATTGACTGCGCCTACAACGGGAAAGAGTGCTTATACGATGCGTCCTGATAACCTGAAAGCAAAACCGATAAAGAAAAAATAACAGAAACCTTTATTTTTAATGAGAAATATAGTAACAACACTCCTGTTTTTATCCATCCATTTGTTGGCACAGGCTCAGATTCTGGAACCGATTGTTTGGAAAGTAAGTTTGTCTGATAAAGGCATAAATAAAAAAGAGATTCGCTTCCAGGCAAACATTGACCGCGGATGGCATCTTTATGATATGAATTTGCCGGAAGGCGGTCCGGTTTCAACAAAATTCAATTTTGAAACCATCTCCGGAGCCGAACTTATCGGGACTCCGAAAAATGATCAGAAAGCGATTGCCAAGTTCGACAATATGTTTAGCATGGAATTGCGCTGGTATGAAGAAACAGTGACTTTCGTTCAGGCGATTAAAGTAACTTCTGCCGACGACTTTAAACTGGCCGGAGAGGTTGAGTTTATGGGTTGTAATGACGAAAGTTGTTTGCCGCCCGACCGGATCGAGTTTTCTTTCGGAAAGAACGATCTGACTTCTGGTGCAGACGTTGCAGCGAAAGCTTCACAACCGGAAAAACCGGCTGCAGAAGAGAAAAAAATCACAAAAGGCGAGTCGGTAGCAGAAGCTGCTCCCGCAAAGGTTGCCGAAACGGCTACAGAGGCACAGGACATTATTCCGGCTACGGTTATGACTCCGGCAAAAGTGGCTGTTGGGAAAGATGTTTTATGGACACCTGTGATTGAAGAGTTGAAATCTGTTTCGGGAGTAGTTGAATCAGATGCCGGATCTTCATGGATTTATATATTCTTTGCCGGATTTATCGGAGGAGCGCTTGCTTTGCTTACACCTTGTGTATGGCCGATGATTCCGATGACGGTAAGCTTCTTTTTGAAGCGTTCAAAGAATAATCCGAAGAAAGGGGTTGCGGATGCGCTTTCTTATGCGATTTCAATCATTGTAATTTACCTGTTCCTCGGATTGGTGGTTACTGCGGTGTTTGGAGCAAGTGCATTGAATGAACTCTCGACCAATGCTGTGTTTAACCTGATCTTCTTCGGGTTGCTCGTTCTCTTCGCGGTATCTTTCTTAGGTGCGTTTGAATTGGTATTACCTGCCAGCTGGACCAGCAAATTAGACAGCAAAGCGGATTCTACTACGGGGTTGATGAGTATCTTCTTTATGGCCTTTACCCTTGTGTTGATCTCGTTCTCTTGTACCGGGCCGATTATCGGAACATTACTTGTTGAGGCAGCTTCTTCGGGATCGGCGGTAGGACCGGCAATCGGAATGTTTGGTTTTGCTTTGGCATTATCGATTCCTTTCAGCTTATTTGCTATTTTCCCGACTTGGTTACAGAGCCTTCCGAAATCGGGCGGCTGGCTAAACTCGGTTAAAGTAGTGCTTGGATTCCTCGAACTGGCATTGGCTCTTAAATTCTTGTCTGTTGCCGATCTTGCATACGGATGGAGAATTATGGATCGCGAAGTATTCCTTGTATTGTGGATTGTTATCTTTGTGATGTTAGGTCTTTACCTTCTCGGAAAACTGAAGTTTTCGCACGACAGCGATTTGCCGTTCGTTTCTGTACCGCGCTTGTTTATGGCTATGATCTCATTTGCATTTGCATTGTATATGGTTCCCGGTTTATGGGGAGCTCCGGTAAAAGCGATCAGTGCATTCTCGCCTCCGCTTTATACTCAGGATTTTAATCTGTATACAGATGAAGTACATGCTAACTTTGACGACTATGAAGCCGGTATGGCGCATGCGCAAAAGGTAAATAAACCGGTAATCGTTGACTTCTCCGGATTCGGTTGTGTTAACTGCCGTAAGATGGAAGCCAGTGTTTGGACAGATGCTACTGTAAAACAGATTATGGAGAATGATTATGTTTTGATTACCTTGATGGTTGACGATAAGACGCCACTGGACGAGGTGATCGAAGTAGAAGAATTCGGAAAAACACGTAAATTGAAAACTGTCGGCGACAAATGGAGCTATCTGCAACGATATAAATTTGGAGCAAATGCCCAACCCTAT
>JAVWBH010000036.1:0-14155 GCA_036649595.1 Bacteroidales bacterium | reverse complement strand
TGGTTAAGCAAGACAGAAAAACAACTACGTTGCGGGTTAAATGCAAAGAAGGTACAGATTATACCGTTCAGCTGAGAAAAAAATAAAACGCATCTATCGAGTCTTTTTCTCTTAAAATAAACTCAAAATGAAAATGGAAGTATGCCTTTTTACAGGTACACTTCCATTTTTTTATAAATATCTGTCAGAGCGTTATCCGGCTCGCTTCAACGGTTTCGTTTAGGAAAACAGAGGCAAACTCGCCAAAACGCTGTTCCGATTCGGTTGTATAAAAAGAGCACTGTCCCGACTTAGAGATACGATCATCCATTTCAGGATGTCGTTTGAGGTAATCGGCCAGACTATCCGCAACAATGGTCCCCTGAGAAATGACCTCCACTCCCGGCGGAAGATATCGGCGAATCTTCCGTTCAAGAATCGGATAATGCGTACATCCCAGAATAATCGTATCGATCGCGCGATCGCGTTGCATCAGGGCATCTACATGCTTCTGTATGAAATAATCGGCACCCGGCCCGTCGCCTTCGCGGTTTTCAACCAACGGCACCCACATCGGGCACGCCTCGCCGGTTACGATTAATTCGGGAGCCAGCTTTTTCAATTCGAGGGGATACGATTCCGAAGCAATCGTGCCCGCCGTACCAAAGATGCCCACATGCCCGGTACGGCTTATATCGCCTACCACCTCTGCCGTCGGCCGGATCACACCCAATACCCTTCGGTCGGGATCGATATTCGGTAAGTCATGTTGCTGAATCGAGCGCAAGGCCTTCGCCGATGCCGTATTGCAGGCCAGAATAACCAGCTGGCATCCCATCCGGAACAATTGTTCAACAGCCTGCAAAGTAAATTCGTATACTACCTCAAACGACCGTGTACCATACGGCGCACGCGCGTTATCTCCCAGGTAGATAAAATCATACTCCGGCAAACGGCGGCGCATCTGCTGCAAGATTGTCAGACCGCCATAACCCGAATCAAATACTCCGATCGGCGCTTTTAAGGATTGCTGATTCTGCATATGCATTTATATTTTTATGACTGCCCTAAAATTACGAAAAAGAAAAAGGCCGCCCGCAATCGGACAGCCTTTTTGTTATATCGTAAATCGATTGGTTATTTTAAACCCAATTTAGTTTTTACCAAAGGTAATACGTTTACGGTGTTCTGTTCAGAGAAATAAACGATACCCGAGTTGCTCAGGTCGAAAATATAAGTGAATCCGTTTTCAGTACCAACTTCTTTGATTGCTTTAGAAATCTTCTCAAATACAGGACCCAGTTTCTGCTGTTGCTGCTGTTGAAAATCCTGACCGGCAACCTGGCGGAAGTTCTGGATACGTTGCTCCAGTTCTCCGATTTCTTGAGCTCTGCGAGTACGGATATTTTCAGGAAGAGAATCTTTAGCGGCAATCAGTTCCGACATTTTCTTCTCATACTCTTCTCCCATCTTCTGAAGTTCCTTCTCATATTTCAGATTAAGAGCTTCCATATCTTTTTGAATTGTTACTTTCTCTGGCATCAATTCAAACACTTCTGCCGAATTGATATTTCCAAATTTGAAAGTCTGAGCGAAACCAGCGAAAGGAAGCATGCACAAAGCAGCTACAATTAATTTTTTAAACATATAATCTATCGTGTTTTTAATTTAGAATTTCCGTATTTACCACTAAGCCACAAAATTAGATATTTATTTTGAATATCCTAATTTTACCAATATATCATTACTGATATCAATGCGAGGAGAAGCATAGATAATATTCTGAGAAGAGGCCCGATCCATGATCATCATATACCCCTTATCCTCGGCAATCCCTTTTACCGCATTATAAATATCATCCTGAATAGGCATTATCAGAGCCTGACGCTTTTTATACAACTCACCTTCCGGTCCGAAATATTTCCTGCGCAGTTCCTGCACCTCTTTTTCCTTTGCCACAATGGCTTCCTCTTTCTTCGCCTTCATATCCTGAGACAAGAACACCATTTCCGCCTGATAGTTCTTATAAAGACTCTCAACTTCGGCTACTTTCGACTCTACTTCGGCTTGCCATCGTTTGGAGATCTGCTCCAGCTGTTGATTTGCCATTTCATATGCAGGAATATTCTTCAGAATATATTCCATGTCAATCAGCGCATATTTCTGTGCATTCACCGATACGCAGCTTACCAGCGCCAGTCCGAGTATAAACAAGTACTTTTTCATCTGACCAATGTATTTATAAGTATTGATAAAATAAAGTTAATAAAAAAATTGCGCTCTGTATTCAGATTAGTCCGAAAACAGAGCGCAATTTAATAATTATAAGGATTATTCTTAGAATTCCTGTCCGATAATGAAGTGGAAGTTACTTCCGCTGTTATCACGAGAACCGAATACAGGATCAAAACCATAAGCCCAGTCAATACCCATCATACCGATCATCGGCAAGAAGATACGAACACCGAAACCGGCTGAACGTTTCAAACTGAACGGATTGAAATTTTTCAGGTTCGTCCATGCGTTACCCGCTTCTACGAATGCCGTACCGTAAATCGTAGACGACGGCTGAAGCATAAACGGAAAGCGTAACTCAGCAACCATACGTGCATACGTGGTAGCTACCTCGCGGCCGTATCCGTCTGTGATCGCCCCATTCTCATATCCGCGCAACGGAATTGTTTCTGTAATGTAGCTTGAGCTATATCCCGACATTCCGTCTCCACCCATATAATATGATTCGAATGGCGAGCGTTTGTATTTGTTATAATAACCCAGGAATCCCATATCTACACGCGTATGCAATACCAGAGTATTATTATTCGTGGTAAGCGGAGTATAGGTCTTAGCCCCGAATTTAATCTTATAATATTCCAGCCACTTCAGATTCTCTTTTGCGTAAATATCTTGTTTATTGATATTTTTCCCTCCGTTAAACAATGAATAAGGAGGAGTTACGGTTCCGCTCAGAGAGAATGTTGAACCACGACGGGTATAAACCGGATTATCGATCGAGTTACGTGTAATGTTCAACTCCAGGTTGACATTGTTACTTGTTCCGTTCGTTACCGGGAAGTACTGCCAGTCTTTCAAAATATACAACTGGTAAGACAATGCTGCCGAGAACTGGAAGTAGTCATCCGGCCAAGTAAGACGCTTACCGAAGCCGATCGTTGCACCCAACATCTGGATAGACTTATCAGGATCGAGCGCATATTCATAATTATAGTTATTTCCATAACCGTAGTTCGAACCGTATCCATATCCGCCATAACCATAAGAATAAGGATCCATATAGTTATTGTAGTTATAGTTGCTGCTCATATCTGTCTGGCGGCTATAATAAGCCGATACAGAGAATGAATTCGGGCGTTTGCCTCCAAACCACGGATCGAAGAACGACAAACTGTATGATTGATAATAACGCGCATTTGTCTGTGCCGATACCGTCAGAGTCTGTCCCTCACCCTGAGGAATGATTCCTTTATAAGAACTCGGATTAAACAGGTTCTTCATCGAGAAGTTCGTAAACTTCAGACTCAGCTTACCGATGATACCGGTCTGCCCCCATCCTGCCGAGAATTCAATCTGGTCATTGGCTTTCGACTCAAGAGCATAAAGGATATCCACCGTACCGTTTTCCGGATCCGGAATCGGTTGCGGATTCATATTTTCAGGATTGAAGTGTCCGGTCTGAGCAAGCTCACGAGCCGAACGGATCAAGTCGGTTTTGCTGAATAATTCACCCGGACGGGTACGCAATTCACGGCGAACCACATGTTCATACAACCGGTCGTTACCTTCGATGCGTACACGGTTGATTCGTGCAGGCTGCCCTTCATAGATACGCAGCTCCAGGTCGATCGAGTCGTTCTGTACGTTTACCTCTACCGGATCCAGATTAAAAAACAAATATCCCTGGTCCATATAAAGGGTTCCGATACCGTCTTCGTCAGTATGGATACGGTCGGTAAGCTGCTTCTGGTTATACACATCGCCCGGTTTCATACCCAATACGCCCAATAGATAATCGGAAGGATAAATCGTATTTCCTACGAATTTAATATCACGTACATAATATTTTTTACCTTCATCGATCTTCAGATAAACATTTACCGTTTTATCGTCGTGCATCCAGACAGAGTCTGCAACAATCTGCGCGTCGCGGTATCCGAGTTCATTATATTTATCAAGAATAAGCTGCTTGTCTTTCTCAAACTCTTCCTTCACGAATTTCTTCGTACGGAACAAGTTGAGCAACTTACCTTTTTTATTGGTTTTCTTCATCACGCGCTGGATCTTGTTGTCCGACAACACCTCGTTACCTTCGATGATGATATCATTCACTTTCACCTTATCTTTCTTATCAATCACCACATCCACAATAACATGGTTTTCGTTTGAAAGATCGTCGCGCTGCACGATCTGCACATCTGCGTTCTGGAAACCTTTTTCGTCGAAATAACGTTTGATCAGTTTCTTGGCGCGGTCAATCATATTTGGTGTAATCTGATTCCCCTTCACCAATCCGAGCTGCATATCCAAATCCTCTTTCTCGGATTTCTTAATACCCTGATAATTGAGTTCGGAGATACGCGGTCGCTGCTTCAACGCAATGTTCAACCACACCTTGCTGCCGGCGATCTTCTCAATAGAGATAGACACATCCGAAAACAATCCCTGCTTCCAGAAACGACGCACCGCCGTAGTGATATCATCACCCGGAATCGTAATCGTTTGCCCGACGCTCAGGCCGGAAAATCCGATCAACACATAGTCTTCGTAGTTTTTCACTCCGGTTACCGAAATACCGGCAATCTCATATTTCTTAGGAGACACCGAATACAGTACCGTGGGATTGTAAATCGTATCCTGAGCCGTTTGTTCCTGAGCAAAGCCTACAGGACAAATCAACAAGAACAAACTCAACAGAAGGTATAGTCTTTTTTGCATGTCGTATTGCAATATTTCAATTTCTATTTAAGCTAACTGTTCACTGGTCTTTCCAAACCGCCTTTCACGACTTTGATAGTCGCAAATGGCTTCGTATAAACTTTCTTTTCCAAAATCAGGCCAATAGATATCCGTAAAATACAGCTCCGAATAAGCTGCCTGCCACATAAGGAAATTACTGATTCTTTTTTCACCGCCTGTACGGATCAACAAGTCCGGATCCGGAATCCGGTTCGTAGAAAGATAGGAAGAGATCAGCTCATCCGTAATCTGATCTTGCTCCAATTGGCCGGAAGCCATTTCCGTAGCGATTCGTTTGGCGGCGGCTGTAATCTCCCAGCGCGAAGAATAACTCAGAGCAAGCACTAAAGTCAAACCGGTATTCCCCGAGGTTTGTTCAATACAATGATCCAAACGATCCTTCACTTCTTGCGGCATACGCGATAAATCGCCGATTGCCATCAGGCGTACATTATTTTTCATCAGATCAGGTGTTTCCCGTTCGATGGCCATTACCAGTAAAGCCATCAATGCTTCCACCTCCTGATCCGGACGATTCCAGTTTTCTGTCGAAAAAGTATAAAGCGTCAGGTATTTCACACCGGCCTCCGAAGCCGCTTCTGTAACCGTACGTACAGATTCAACCCCGTATTGGTGACCATAACTGCGATCTTTGCCCCGCTCTTTTGCCCAGCGGCCATTCCCGTCCATAATGATGGCAATGTGCGCCGGCACTCTTTCTGTATCTATTTTTTCTTTATACGACATAGTGTCGATTCGATTTAATCTAAATTATTACACTTCCGTTTACGAAGTCCGAACTCGTACGATACCCCGACTTGCAAGGTTGAATACCAGTCGGTATTTTTCGCACCCGAACTTTCAATAGCATAAGGATCTTCAATGCCGTCGGCTTTATCGGTAAAACTTTTGGCAAACACCATTTTTGCCATCAGATTCCAACGCGGAGCAAATTTATATTTCACTCCGATACCCAGAGGCAATGAAAAACTGAATTCATTTTTTGCGCCGCCCGTCACCATTCCTAATCCCATACCTACAGACAGAAACGGAGATACAGCCGACATATTGCGGTATTCCGCCCCTATTCCATAATTGAAAAAGTGGAATTCCGCATTTCCCGACAGCTGCCATAAACGGTTATTAAACGCATAAACAGCGCCGTTCGGAAATTGATTTGAAAAATCTTTACTCTTCCCGGCCAGACCGGCAGAGAGAAACTCTCCGGTAAATGCCCACCTCAGATTATACTTATACCTGAAATGCATATCGACGGCTACCCGGGGATTATAAAAAAATCCGCTTTGGTTCAGATCGCCGTAAGCCGAGCTGATCCCTGCCCCGAACCCTCCTTCATAAAGGTAGTCCTGAGCTGAAGCCGAAATAAAACCGGCTCCCGTAAAAAGCAGGATTAGTATACGTTTACGCATTATTCAACAGGTTTGAATACCAGCTTATTGAGACGTCCCCGCCAAATCTGGTTCAACTCACCTGTATTATCGACACCACCCAATAAATTGATAAAATAATTTGAATCTACATAAGCCGACGTAAAGGCACGTGCCGTAAAATCTGTCGGGAAAGTAAACAGCGTATCGGCCTCAAGCCAGCTTACGCCTTTATTGTTAGGTGACACATAAATTGCTTTCGAATAGGTATTATCGGTTTTCTTTCCGCCCAATACCATCCAGAAAGTATCTTTTGTTTTCGGACTCTGCTCATAAGTAACCATCGAAGCTCCCGTTAATGCAGGCAACACGGTCTGGCGGAATTCCTGCCATGGGTTAATCCCGTCGTACTGCCAGGTTGAAGATGTATAATTACCATTTGCCAGTTCGCCGCCCATTATAACGATACGCTGCGAAGTACCCCCTGCATATTGTACCGGATTTGAATATCCGGATAGCGGGAAGCGGGCCGGCACATTGCCTCTATCCACCCATACCGCCGCATCGGCAGAGTTCATAAATTTATATCCTGAACCGTCTGCTACAAGAGCGATCAAAGAATCATTCGGGCTTACACCATATTGTCCGATCAGGTTTTTAAAAGGCATTGCGGCAGACGCCACATTCCAGTTCACACCGTCGGCACTCTGCAGCAGTGCGCCGTTGCTTATCAGATACAAATTATTTTTAAACACGCAAAGTGTTGATAAGTCAGCACCCGAAGTCAGGTTGGCGCTGCTACGCGTCCAGGCTGTCAGATTATCAGACGGAGCAGTATATAATAAGGTTCCCGAAGCATTTTCAATCAGCCAGTAAGCTTTACCGGCCATATCAACCGCTTTTTGCGATAAGATAGTCCCGGCATCTGTCAGCGGGTTCAGCTGCATCCAGTGAATCGAGTCGGGCACCAAATTATGCACATTGACTCTGATTTCATAAAACTTCTTATTGATTCCGTTTCCTGCCAACACTTCCATCAGCACCGGCTTAGAAAAATCAATCGAATCGGTCGCTACATATTCGGTTGTATCCGACGCCGTATATAAGGTAACCTTCTTTGGGTCAGAAAATCCGATCTCCGCGATCAGGCTTGAAGTAACAGTACCCACCGGTAAAGAATCCGCATTAAAGATCTCTCCTACCAGCGCATCCCCCGTCAGTTTATTATCCGGCAATACTTTTCCATACTGATTAATGGTAAAATATACAGCCGATAAATTCGGAGCTACTTTCGAATTATCTGCAAGACTGAAGGTTTTTACCAACGCATCCGTATATCCGCTATAATCAATCTCGGTTGAATCCTCTTTACAAGCACCCAAACCCAGGGTCAATGCCGAAATTGCTAAAAAATATATTTTTCTGATCTTCATTCTTTGAAGGATATTATTATTTATGCCCTGCAAAATTAAAAACATTTTTGGCTTTCTTACAGTTAGCCTTTTATTATTATCATATTTTAGGGGCAAGTTGCCTTAAATAAAAGGCAAAATATGTAATTTATCGTTTATTCGAATAAGATAATACGACCGAATCTCCGAATGTCTGCCAACTGCACGCTTTATTTTCTATCACCGGTGCCGCTACTCCTTTCTCTAAAATTACAGATCCGATCTCAACTCTTGCTTCATCCCAGTATCCGCTTGAAAGAAAAAGAGAAAGCATCCGGGCGCCCCCTTCGACCAGTAAAGTCTGTACTTCGCGCCGCGCCATTTCCTGTAACATATTGTACGGAAAAGAGGAGTCAAACGGAATCGTAATGTAATTTTTATTGAAATCAGAAGCCGCCTCCTTTTCCGTAAAAATCCAGGTCGCCACCGACCCGTCGAGCAAAGCAACGTCTCCGGGAACCCGCAAAGTCCGGTCGGGGAATACCCGTGTCGGATGCTTACCGTCCCATTTTCGCACGGTCAGCTGCGGATTATCCAACAATACCGTATTCGTTCCCACCAGAATAGCATCCGATTCGGACCTTAGCTTATGCACGAGCAGCGAGTTGACCGGATTCGATATCTGAGCCGGTTTTTCATCCGAACCCACTTCCCGCACACGGTCGATAAAACCATCCGCACTTTGCGCCCACTTCAGAATCACATAAGGGCGTTTTTGCTGCTGAACGGTAAAGAAAGCTTTATTCAGCTCCAGGCATTCGTGCTCAAGCACTCCGACCTCTACCTCTATTCCCGCCTCACGCATCATCTGTATTCCGCGTCCTGAAACCTCAAAAAAAGGATCCTGTACCCCTACTACGACGCGCCGGATACCTTTTTCAATAATCAGTTTTGAGCAGGGAGGCGTCTTACCCCAATGCGAGCATGGCTCGAGGCTGACATAGATCGTACTTTCTTTCAGCAAAGATTCGTTTCCGACCGCACGGATAGCGTTTACCTCCGCATGTGCTTCGCCGCATTTGCGATGATATCCCTCTCCGATAATTTTACCCTGATGCACGATCACCGCCCCCACCATCGGATTCGGCGATACATGCCCGCGTCCTAACGCTGCCAGCTGCAGGCAACGTGCCATATATTTTTCGTCTTGTTGCTTCTGTGTCATTGTCGTTTGGTTGATAGAAGAAAATTGAGATCAGCCATTTAATCCGTATATTTGTATTTCAATTTCATTTGTATACTTAACTTTTAACATCAAAGTCAAAAGCGCCATTTATATACCTTTTTTCGGGTATCTGAAATTTAGGCGAATTATGGCGATTTCATTTGTATATGCAACAATCAATCGAATACATCCGTTCAGAGTTGAAGGGACTTTATCCGTCCGAAGAGATCGAGCAATTTATTACGATTATCTTTCGTCATTTATGTGATTATTCGCGGGCTGACCTGATTATTTACAAAAATAAAGAATTATCTGAAAGTATCACTGCAGAAATCAGACGATTCACCCTGCGCCTGAAGGCTTATGAACCAATTCAGTACATTCTCGGAAGCGCCTGGTTTCTCGAATACACGTTCAACGTGCGCCCCGGCGTATTGATTCCGCGCCCCGAAACAGAAGAACTTATCGAACTGATTTGTGCGGAAAACCCACAGCCTCAACGCCGTGTACTCGACATCGGCACCGGAAGCGGATGCATTGCCGTAAGTCTGGCTTTACGTCTAAAAGAGTCGCAGGTGAACGCTTGGGATATCTCGCCCGAAGCATTGGCCATTGCGTCGGAAAACGCAACCAACAACCACGCAGAAGTTACATTCACCCGACAAGACATTCTGAATTTCGACGCCGCTTGCTATCCCGGCCGCTTCGACATCATTGTCAGCAATCCCCCTTACATTTGCGAAAGCGAAAAAACGGATATGTCTGAAAATGTGCTCAATTATGAACCCCATCTTGCCTTATTTGTTGAAGATACAGATCCCTTGCTGTTTTATCGGCGTATTGCCGTGGCAGGGCTCACCCTCTTACAACCGGGCGGCAAACTATACTATGAGATAAACGCCCGCTTCGGACAAGAAACCCGGACAATGCTTGAAGAAGCAGGATATCGCGATGTATGCATCGTAAAAGACATACACGGAAAAGACCGTATGATTAAAGCTGTTCGCCCATGAAGATATATTCTCCCGCAGAGGCCCTCCACAAGGCGGCGGCCTATTGTTCGAAGTCAGAACACTGCATTTCCGAAATCAATGAAAAGTTGCGCCAATGGGGTATCGGCACAGATGATGCCGACGTAATTATTGCGCGGCTGCAAAAAGAAAAGTTTATCGACGAGGCCCGCTATTGCCGCAGTTTCATCAATGACAAGTACAAATATAACCGATGGGGGCGCATCAAGATCGCCTATGCACTGCGCATGAAGCGCATACCGGATGCCATCGTTTATGAAATGATGGACGAAGTGATTAACGAAGAGACCTATCTTGAAAACCTGCAGGCACTGATAAAGGAAAAAAGGAAAACAACAAAGGGCAATAACCCGATGGACATCCATGCCAAACTATACCGGTTTGCGGCAGGAAGAGGGTTCGAATCTTCCGAAATATCCCGGATATTAAAAAGCGAATAAAAAACATTGACCATGCCATTACGGACGCTGTTTTTCCCACGAAAATGCCTCATGTGCGCCAATACGCTGTCTGGCGATGAGACCTGTTTTTGCAGGCACTGTCTGCCCCGGCTTCCGCGCACCCGGTTCGATAAACAGCCCGACAACCCGGCCGAACAGTTGTTTTTCGGTAAATGCGAAATTGAACGCGTCGCTTGTTTCTGTTATTTTGAAAAAGGAGGTACTTTTCGCAATGCCATCCATCAGTTCAAGTACCATGACTCACCGAAAACGGCTTTCCGCCTCGGCGCCTTATATGCCCGCGAGATCGCTCCCGAATGGTCTGACCCGATCGATCTGCTGATCCCCGTACCGCTGCATTGGTACAAACAACTACAACGGGGATACAACCAAAGTGAATGGATTGCACGCGGATTAGCCAGCGTCTGGCATAAACCGATCCGTACCGATATCCTGTCTAAACGGCAAAACACATCCACACAAACACGCAAATCAATTTACGACCGTTACCGGAATACCGCGCAGGCATTCCGGCTACGATCAACTACCCCTCTGGCTGGCAAACACATACTTCTGGTTGATGATGTATTAACGTCAGGCTCCACTCTTGAGGCTTGCGCTCAGGCTCTTCAGGCCGCAGAAGGGATTAAAATCAGTATTCTTACCCTTGGATTCGCCGAATAATGCCCTATCTTTGCCACGCGGCCACTGCGGGGGTCCGTAACAAGGACAAAATCAACCACTATATAAAACCTATAAAATGAAAAGTCCAGAACGTTTAGTAGCTGAAAAGCTGTTGGCTATCAAAGCCTTAAAACTGCAGCCAAACAACCCTTTCACTTGGGCATCAGGCTGGAAATCGCCAATCTATTGCGATAATCGCAAGACGCTTTCTTACCCTACGGTTCGTAACCTGATCAAAATCGAACTTTGCCGTACTATCCTCGAAAACTTTCAAGATGTGGATGCTATTGCCGGCGTGGCAACCGGAGCAATCGCTCAGGGCGCACTGGTAGCAGAAGCACTGGGATTACCATTTGTATATGTTCGTTCCGCTCCGAAAGATCACGGTTTGGAAAATTTGATTGAAGGCGACCTGCGCCCGGGACAACGCGTAGTTGTAATTGAAGACCTGATCTCTACCGGCAGCAGCAGTCTGAAAGCTGTTGAAGCAATTCGCAAAGATGGTTGCGAAGTTGCCGGCATGGTGGCGATTTTCTCTTACCAGATCCCGGTTGCTCAACAGAAATTTGACGACGCAAATGTAAAACTAATCACATTAAGCAATTACAACGCAGTATTAGAAGAAGCGGTTGCAACAAACTTTATCCAACAGGAAGATATGGAAACGCTAAACGAATGGCGCAAGGATCCTGCTTCATGGAACCCTTCTAAATAATCTCTGAAAAAGAAACATGGCAACATTCGAAAGTCCGATAAAGACAATAGCGGCCTCACAAGAGGCCGTTTATAATAAATTTTCAAACCTCACAAACCTGGCGGCTATCCAAGACCGCATACCACAGGACAAGATTAAGGATTTTGAATTCGACAATGACTCCGTAAGCTTCTCGGTAAGCCCGATCGGAACACTCGGAATGCGTATTATCGAACGCGAACCGCATAAAACCATCAAATTCGAATCTGAAAAATCACCGATCCAGTTCAATCTCTGGATCCAGCTTATCAGCACAGGCCCTTACGAAACAAAAGTAAAGCTTACGCTGAAGGCAGAACTAAGCATGTTTATCAAGCCGATGGTATCAAAACCATTGCAGGATGCCCTCAATAAGATGGCAGACATGATGACGATGCTTCCGTATTAAACCAATCATATCGTTATTAATATGAAGCTTTGGGAGAAAAGCACGAAAGTAAATAATGAAATAGAACGTTTCACGGTCGGCAAAGACCGTGAAATGGATCTATACCTTGCGCCCTTCGACGTGCTCGGATCCATGGCGCACATTACCATGCTCGAGTCTATCGGGCTGCTTACCGCCGAAGAACTGAAAAGCCTGCTTGAAGAACTACGTGCCATTTATCAACTTACCGTCAACGGACAGTTTTCTATCGAACCGGGCATCGAAGATGTACATTCGCAGGTAGAACTGATGCTGACGCGTAAACTAGGAGACATCGGCAAAAAAATACACAGCGGACGCTCGCGTAACGACCAGGTGCTGGTTGACCTGAAACTTTTTATGCGTCACGAGATCCGCGAAATCACCCGCCTGACACACGAGCTGTTTGAAACCCTAATCCGACAAAGCGAGAAATACAAGCATCTGCTGATGCCGGGCTATACCCACCTGCAGATTGCCATGCCTTCGTCTTTCGGCCTTTGGTTTGGCGCCTATGCAGAAAGTCTGGTCGATGACCTGACCGTACTCCAGGCAGCCTATAAGGTAACCAACCGCAATCCGCTGGGATCGGCCGCCGGTTACGGCTCTTCTTTTCCGCTTAACCGCACACTGACAACCGACCTGCTGGGATTCGATTCAATGGCCTACAACGTTGTGTATGCGCAGATGGGACGCGGAAAAACCGAACGCATCGTCGCTTCGGCTTTAGGATCTATCGCTGCCACATTATCAAAACTGGCTTTTGACGCCTGCATGTTTAGCTCTCAGAATTTCGGATTCATCAAACTGCATGATGCTTTTACCACCGGTTCGAGTATTATGCCACATAAAAAGAATCCCGACGTGTTTGAGCTTACCCGCGCCAAATGCAATAAGATTCAAAGTGTGCCTCAGCAAATCATGATGATCGCCAACAACTTGCCGTCGGGCTATTTCCGCGACCTGCAGATCATCAAAGAGATCTTCCTGCCTGTTTTTGATGAAATGAAAGATTGCCTGCAGATGGTTAATCTGATGATGGAACACATCGAGGTAAACGACCACATCCTCAACGATCGGAAATACGACCTGATTTTCTCGGTCGAAGAAGTAAACCGCCTTGCTTCTGAAGGGATGCCTTTCCGGGATGCCTATAAAAAAGTAGGACTCGATATTGGGGCAGACAATTTCAGTTGCGACAAATCGGTTTCTCACACCCACGAAGGAAGCATCGGCAACCTATGCAATCCGGAAATCAGCCTGTTGATGCAGCAAATTATCGACGGGTTTGGATTCGAAAAAGCAGAAATGGCCGAAAAGGCATTGATCTGCTAAACGAACTCCGACAAACTTTACTCACCGAAAATAACTGTTTATATATAAGAGGGAGCCTATTCCCTCTTATTTACAGTCTTTATTTACTCAATCACCCTTTTTCGATGAAACACTTTTTTCCATTCCTGCTGATTCTTATCTGCTGTACCGGTTGCAAAGACTATGCAGACAGCGTTATTCCCTCTACAAAGGTAGAATCCGAATTAAATCTCTTGACAACCGATCTCGAACTGGCTACTCCCGGCGGATTTAAAGTTATCTCTGCCCGTACTACAAAATCACCCTATATCGGCTACGGCGGCCTGCTCGTTGTACGCGGATACCTGGATGATGTGGTTTACGCCTATGACCTGGCATGCCCGGCAGAACGGAATCCGGAGGTAAAAATCAGAATAGAGAACGGCATCAAAGCGGTATGTCCTAAATGCGGATCCGAATTCGACGGAATCTTTTATGGAAGCACGCTCCCGTCGGCCGGAAAAGCAAAAAACGAAAAATTATTTCTGCGGCAGTATTGTTAATCCTGATTATGGACCCGTTGGGTAATC
>JAVWBH010000035.1:2894-14167 GCA_036649595.1 Bacteroidales bacterium | reverse complement strand
TTCACGGGTATATGCTACTGTATGGGCATTGAAAACATTCCCGATCAATCCGGTTTTTATGTCGTCCAAACTGTTCTGGTTCATGACGGGTCCTGTTACATCCCAGTGGCTCGTATAAAGTACCAGCTGTCCTACCTTATCAGATAAGGTCATTAGTTTCATTAACGAATCAACACGCGCATCCACCTCAAATGGACTTTCTTTATCAGAATTACCTTTTTTTTCAGTACAACTGCTGATGATAAAGGCCATGCTTCCTGCTAAAATCCAAAATATCTTTCTCATTGTGCCATTCTATTAAATTAGTTGTGTTTGAATGATAACAACCTTTTTATAGATTTGGTTTAAAAAAGAATAAGGAGGGTGTGTCAAATCATTTATCCTCTGTAAAAAAAATCAGGATGTGAGTTTAATCTCACATCCTGATAAAAAATAGTTTAGTATAAAAACCGGTTACGGCTATTTCTGAGTAGTTTGATCGCAGTTTTTATTAAAAAAGATATTGTCCGTTTAAGTCATATCTGATCTCTATTTCTTTTCCGTTTTTCGCTTTTAACTCTACTTTATAGTACAAATCTTTCTGTTCAACGGTTTCGATCGTATATTCTCCGAAATCTTTTTGCAGACTGGTAAGCATTTGTCCGGGTAACATTTGTAAATGATTAATAGACAAACCGCGGTCATTGTCTATTTCGCGCCAGAAACCTTCCCTTCCGAACTCCAGTTCTGTTCCGTCGGTAAAATCAACTTCAGCCTTTCGTGTACCATCTACTGTAATATATTCAATGGTCAGTTTGGGAAGATACTGAGTTATAAATTTTTGAGATAAGGCAGGCAGATCCGAGAATTTTGCATTCCTTATTTTTTTCTCCTGATTATTTTCAGCAAAAGTGAAATTGAAAAGGAGTAACGCCATAAAAATCAATCCAATCTTCTTCATAACACAAGGTTTTGTGGTCGTATTTATTCGGCCCGTTATTTATACTGACACAACAACCCAATCCTCTTTTTTGTTTAACGGCATGTGACTGCTGTTTTTATTTGATACCGGATGCAGGCAGATATCCGAGCTCTTCTGTTATTTTTTGACCTTCTGCCGATTGGATAAACTCCAGGAATGGTTTTACCCGAAGAGAATCTTTTTGCAGGTAATAATAGTATAGCGGGCGTACAATAGGGTATTTTCCGGCCTCGGCATTCTTTTTTGTTGGCAGATAATAATGCTTGCCTCCGTCAAAAGAAACCGCTACCGGTTTGAGGTGGTCAATATAAGACAGGCCCACATAGCCGATTGCTCCCGGTGTTTGCCGGATTGATTCCAGAATGGCCCCTGTCGCGGGCATACTGAGGGCGTTCGATGCAAAGTTGCGTCGTTTGAGAACTTTCTGAAGAAAGAAGTCGTAGGTACCGGAACTTGATTCACGGGTATAAACGACAATCTTCATGTTCTTGCCTCCTACCTGATTCCAGTTTGTGATTTTTCCCCTGAAAATGCCCTCCAGCTGTTCGCGCGTCAGCTGTGATATGGGGTTTTCCGGATTGACAACGACGGCCAGGGCATCGTAGGCGATAATGGTTTCCAACGGCTTTTTATTTGATAAACGCAGCCGTTCGAGCTCTTCGGGTTTGATTGCGCGGGAACTCATTGCAATTTCCGTATTTCCCTCCTCTAAAGCAGCTATGCCGACACCACTGCCGCCACCGGTTACAGACAGATTTGACTGAGGGTCATTTTTACGGTATTCTTCAGCAAGGCGCTGAGTAAGAGGTAAAGTTGTGTCGCTGCCTTTAATTCGTTGAGCACGACTTAACAGCGGAAAAGAACACAAAAAAAATAAAAAAAGAATCTTTGTCTTCATAATTTGCAGATGCTGGTATTTTCGTTACTTTAGCAGGCAAATATAAGGTTATTATTGTTTAGCTATACTTCTTATCAGTGAGTAAATGTTGAAAAGAGCCTCTATTCTAAAACGTCTTTTTGATCGTTTAATCCGCCTTTTGATTACAGGAAGCGGATACGTAACAAGCGTTACGATTTTGTTGATCATTCTCTTCCTTTTCAGGGACAGTCTGACCTTTTTTAAACAACCTGTCGTTGAGCCGGGTTATGAGTTGGTAATTAATGACCAGAATCCGGTACGAAAGCTTTCGCCCGAGCAGGTAATGAAAATTTTCGATGCGGATATAACCAACTGGAAAGAGGTGGGGGGACCCGATCTGCCGGTTTATGTTTATCGGTTTACCGATCTGACCGATGATTATGAAGGAACACCTCCGCTAACAGCTACTCAGATTACCGACTCCTTAACTTCTCTTTTACGTACCGAGCCGGGTATCATCTGCTTTCTTCCCCGTAAGCAAGACCTTCCGGATAATGCCTATATCCTGAACTTAGGCGATATTACTCCCGACCAATTCTTTGCCGGCAAGAGCTGGTATCCTACGATCACTCCTGTTTCTCAATATGGTTTGTTGCCGTTGCTTTTGGGTACCTTATGGGTTAGCCTCGGGGCAATTTTGCTGGCACTTCCGTTTAGTCTTGCCGTTGCTATTTATATGGCCGAATTAGCGGATAAGCGTTTGCGAAGCTGGCTTAAACCGATTATCGAATTATTGGCCGGTATTCCCTCCGTGGTTTACGGGTTTTTCGGACTTGTGGTGATTGTTCCGGGACTGCAGCAAATTTTTCATCTGCCTGTCGGAGAGACAGCGCTGGCCGGCAGTATCGTATTGGCAATTATGGCGCTGCCTACGATAATTACCGTTGCCGAAGATGCCCTGCGTACAACTCCCCGGTCAATGAAAGAGGCGAGTATGGCGCTGGGAGCTACCCACTGGCAGACAATCCGTAAGGTAACCGTACCATATGCCCGCTCCGGAATAGCCTCCGCTGTTGTTCTGGGTATCGGTCGCGCTATCGGAGAAACAATGGCTGTTTTGATGGTCACCGGTAATGCAGCGGTTATTCCACATACGTTTCTTGAGCCGGTACGGACAATTCCGGCTACGATTGCGGCAGAACTGGGCGAGGCTGCCGTAGGGAGTGCCCATTATGAAGCGCTATTTGCGTTAGGCGGTGTACTCTTTTTGATTACCCTGGGCATAAGTATTGCGGTAGAACATATCAGTAAAAATAAATATTGAAGATGGAAAACCTGATAAATTCAAATTATCGGCAGGTTGAGAAGCAGAAACGGTTATCTCAGCAAATTGCATTTTTTATGTTTCGGGCACTGAGTTTTCTGGTCGTCCTTATTTTAGTATCTATTCTGGGTTTTATAATCAAGAACGGGATCAGTGTTATGAGCTGGAGTTTCCTGACAGAATCGCCTGCCGAAGGGATGACAAAGGGTGGCATTTTCCCGGCTATAGTAGGTACGCTTTATTTAGTAGCGGGAAGCATGTTATTTAGTTTGCCATTGGGTGTCATGTCGGGTATTTATATGAATGAATATGCGCATAACGGACGTCTGATCCGGTTTATTCGGGTGATGACAAATAATCTGAGCGGAGTGCCTTCTGTGGTATTCGGTATTTTCGGGTTGGCGTTGTTTGTCAACTGGTTTGGCTGGGGCGACTCGCTTCTTGCAGGCTCATTAACATTGGGATTGCTGATCTTACCGGTAATTATCCGGGTGACGGAAGAATCGCTTAAAAGTATAGATAATTCCTATCGGGAGGGCAGTCGGGCGTTGGGGGCATCAAAACTGCAAACGATCTGGAGGGTTGTCTTACCGATGGCGTTTCCAAATATTCTGACCGGAGTGATTTTAGCGATTGGCCGTGTTGCCGGAGAAACAGCTCCGATCCTTTTTACCGCGGCTGCTTTTTATCTGCCAACTCTGCCCAATTCTGTATTCGATCAGGTAATGGCTTTACCTTATCATCTATATGTAATTGCGGTAAGCGGAACCGATTTGGAAGCTACGCGCCCAATGGCGTATGGAACAGCGTTGGTATTG
The DNA here is from genome assembly GCA_036649595.1 of Bacteroidales bacterium. Classification (GTDB taxonomy): domain Bacteria; phylum Bacteroidota; class Bacteroidia; order Bacteroidales; family JAUNSR01; genus JAUNSR01. The sequence continues at coordinate 10,205 of JAVWBH010000035.1, read as the reverse complement.
ATTTTGCTGGTGTTGATTCTGAACTTGATCGCAAATCTGGTGCGACGGTATTTTGAACGTAAAAATGAAAAATAAGATATGGGTGATATGGAAAAAAATCCGGTAATCGATGCCCGGAGCGTTAGTTTCTTTTATGGTGATTTTCAGGCATTGCGCGACATTACGATGTCTATCGAAGTGAAAGACGTAGTGGCTCTCATCGGCCCATCGGGGTGTGGAAAGTCTACTTTCTTACGTACGTTGAACCGAATGAATGACCTGATTGAGAATACGCACGTTACAGGAGAAATCTTGTTTAACGGACAAAATATCTATGCGCCGAATGTGGCCGTTGATGAATTGCGTAAACAGATCGGTATGGTTTTTCAGCGTCCGAATCCATTCCCTCAGTCGATCTTTGAAAATGTTGCATATGGCTTGCGGGTAAACGGTATAAAAGATAAAGAATATATTGAGCATACGGTGAAAGAGGCTCTGGAAGGGGCTGCTTTGTGGGCCGAGGTGAAAGATAAGCTTAAAAAATCAGCTTTCCGTTTGTCGGGAGGTCAACAACAGCGTTTATGCATTGCCCGGGCAATGGCGGTTAAGCCGGATGTTTTGCTTATGGATGAGCCCGCATCTGCTCTTGATCCGATTTCGACGGCGAAGATAGAAGATCTGATCTATGAGCTGAAAGAACGTTATACGATTGTAATTGTTACACACAATATGCAACAAGCGGCACGCGTCAGTAATAAGACGGCCTATTTCTATATGGGTGAACTGATTGAATATGCCGATACCCGTAAAATATTTACTAATCCCGAAAAAGAATCGACACAGAATTATATTACCGGTCGCTTCGGATAATAAAAACGGAAAGCCATGAAGTATATAGAACAAGAATTGCTCCATCTTAAAAATAAAGTGGTGGAGATGTGGGATCTGTCGTTGTCTCAGTTAGAAAAAGCCGGTACAGCCGTTCTCACAGGAGACCAAACTCTCGCAAAAGAGGTAGTTATGCGCGAAAGAATTGTCAATGCGGTTGATTTGAAGGTTGACAGTGAATGTGAGAATATCATAGCCTTGTATGCTCCGGTCGCAATTGATTTGCGGTTTGTTCTGGCAATGATGCATATCTCAAACGACCTGGAGCGAATCGCTGACTTTTGTGAGGCAATTGCTACTTATGTGATTAAAAATGAGACTGAAAACCCAGATAAGGAACTGATGAAACTTGTGCATCTTGAAGAGATGATACAGGCGGTGACACAGATGCTTATTAGTGGCAGAAAAGCGCTTGAAGAGGAGAGTTCTTTTGAGGCGATCCGTGTTTTCGATATGGATGAACAAGTAGATGAATTCAATGTCCAGGCGGTAAATATATTGGGTGACTACCTGAAAGACCATCCGGATAGAGGAAAAGATTGTTTGCTGTTATACGGGGTCGTACGGCGTTTGGAACGACTGGGTGACCATTGTACCAATCTTGCGGAAGAACTGATATTCTACCTGGATGCAAAAGTGCTGAAACATAAGGATAAAACATAATTCGGAGAGCAGGAATTCCGATGTAAGCAACAAACACCCCAACTGTTCGGTAAGAACGTTTGGGGTGTTTGTTTATATTTCATTTTTCCGTGATTAACTGTCTTGCGATTGATCCGGTTTCGGTAATAAGTTCGGGTTTATTTTATGCCAGCGTCCTATTGGAGGGATGATGCCCATCGAGATCACTTCATCGCGTAATGCACAAAGGTGTTTATAGCTTGTTTCCAGAGCTTCCATCTCTTCTCTGTTGCCGGTCGGGATGGTATAATGCACGCCGTCTTTGTCGAGAGTCGTTTCGGCCGCCATCATGATATGGCTAAACTGCGGAGTATCTACATAGCATCCTACCGGATATTCAAATGCATCGCCTCCCATTGCTGCACGCATCATTGCGACGGATAAATAGGCCGGACTCTGGAAGGATGATCTGCCGCGCAGGTCAATGATCCGTTTGCCGCCGCCCATCACTTTTTTCTTAATCTGTTCCCATTCTTCCGTAGGTAGCTGAGGGGTACCGATGAGGTCTTTCAGCGGAGTGCCGCCAACTAAAGTATGGCTACCGAATACGGCCATCTGCTCTCCGTGTCCTCCGTAGGTGCGCGGAAGTTTAATCTCATCCGGCGGTAAGTTGAGGGCTTGTGCGAGAGCTACTTTCAGGCGGGTGCTGTCGAGCGCCGCCAATGTGCAGATATGCGACGGAGCCAATCCCGAATAGATCAGTGTAACAAGCCCCGTGATATCGGCCGGATTGAATACGATTACGCACATTTTCAGATCCGGGCAATATGCTTTGATATGTTCGCCCAGCTGTCGGGCTATTTCTGCATTTCCTTTTAATAGATCTTCCCTGGTCATGTCTCCTTTCCGGGGAGCTCCGCCTGAAGAGATAATGTAGCGGGCACCATGGAATGCTTTTTCCGGATCGGATGTCCAGGTCAGGTTGATTCCCTTGAATCCACTCTGATACATTTCTTCGGCCGTTCCTTCGAGGGCTGGCTCATATGGATCATAAGCGCATATATTCGGGGTCAGGCCCATCATAATGGCACTTTGTACCATGTTTGATCCGATCATTCCGGCTGCGCCGACAATCACCAGTTTGTCTTGTGTGAGAAATTCCATCTGTTTACTTTTTAGCTGTTAAGGATATTGTTTCATGTATAACAGTTTGAATAGCCAGAGGGTTGAATAGAATTCTGAAATAATAGCGATACCGCCGTTTACGAAAAGCAGATATTTTTTCAGTCAGAAATCCCGGCAGATGTTATTCCGGTAAATGAATAAAGGATATCCCTTCTTGTGGATTTAAAAATGCGGCTGCATTTTTCTGAATACTTTCCGGAGTAATCTCCTCTATCCGACTTAACAGGGTATTAAAAGTTGCAGGCAGTTGTTTGTTTCTTACCGCCTTGAAAATCATAGAAAGCGAATTCGCATTGCTTCGTTGTGCGGATTGCAGCCCAATTCGGCTTTTCTCTTTGTAGCGTTCTACTTCATCCTGTGTCGGACCGTCTTTCCATAATTGGCTTATTTCCTGATTCATTCGCTCTAATAATATTTCCGCACGTGCCGGATCGCATCCGAAATCCAGGTTCAAACTATAATAAGGTAGCATTGTATCCGGAGTTTTTCCGGATACATGCACCCCGTAAATACCACTCATTTCAAGTCTTAAAACCGAAAAAAGACGATTGTTGAGGATATCTACAAATGCGGTAAAGTTTTCAGATTCAGCCTCCTTTTTTACACCCGGTTTGACAAAGCGGACTTTAACGGTTGCCTTGTCTTCTTTCCCTTTGCGGAAATAGTGTGCTTCCGGTAAAGCTTTGTCGGTCTGAGGTGCTTTATATCCCGGTTTTGCGGCCGGATCCACAGGAAGCGAACACAGATATGTTTCTGTTAGATCTCTAATTTTGTCTTCAGGTATATTCCCTACAAAAATGAAAGTAAATCCTGCACAGTTACCAAATCGACTTTCGTAGATAGACGCGCTTTTTTTTAGATCTACCTGATCCAGACATTCAGGTAGTGGCCAGGGTGATTTACGGAAATCACCCTGATTCATGATGCTGTCTACATAATAATTGAAACAACTTTCCGGAGTTTGTTTCAGATAACTATAGGTCAGTTTATCTTTACGAATTAATTTAAGAAAAGCGTTTTCCTTAAAATAGGGAGATACATGATACAGGTGTATTAGCTGAAATAAGCTGGTCAGATCGGAGGGGGCACTCCGTCCCCACATTGATTCGTGATAAAAAGAGATTGACTGGGTAATAGCCAGGTCTTTACCGGTCATTAACTGTTTTAGCTGGAGATTGGTTAATCCGTTAACACCGCTTTCATCCTGAATGCGGGTAGCATTAACCGCCGACATGATATCCGTTTCAGCAACATTACTATATCCGCCTTCGGCTGTCGACCGGAATAATATTTCATTGTCTTTATAATCTGTTTTCAGAAGTATCACATTCAGCCCATTTGACAAATTCCATTTGATGAGATTCAGTGAGTCGATGAATTCTTCTTTGACGATTGTTCCTTTTGCAGGAATAACCGTCATCAGGGATTTTATGCCCTCTTCTTCCTGATAAGGTTTAATCCCGGGTTTGGTCGTGCTTTCTGTAAAACTAAGTAATTGATCCGTTGTCGGATACTCGAAATCGGTTTCTTCCGGGCCGACAATGGTTATCACATAATCAGAAACAGATGAATATCTGTATGCCGCTTTTTGAATATCTTTTGCTGAGATGTGAGCGAGATTATCCCGGATAAACTCATATTCCCATTGGATGCCGGGTTCGGGTTGGTCCAGTAAAAAAGAGACTTGATAATTATCCGCGAAATGGTCGGATGCTGTTTTACTCCGTTCATTATACCAGCGTTGGTATTTAGCTTGTAATTTCTGTTTGTGCCGCTCTAATTCCGACGGAAGGAATCCGAATATTTTTGCGCGTTCCTTCTCTTTTACCAATAGATCCAATACCGGCAAAACATCTTTCGGATCGCAGGTCGCAAATAAAGAATAGGTGTCGATAAAGCGAAAATGCGGAGAATAAGCGATATCCGCATCTGAAAAGTATATTGATGAAGAGTCTTTTAAAGCTTCCAGCCGGTCGGTCAGCAGGGATGCATAAAGTTTGTCAATGAGAAATTCTTTGTATGCTTTTGTTGTCCGGATTCGTTTTGCCGGATGTTTGTAACAAACTTCTACTGAGCAGTTTCTCTTCTCCGGATCAGTTGCTATAACGACAGTGCCGCCTTTTTGTTTTTCAGGATAATAAGCGGGACGTTCAAATTTGGTAGCTTTATTGGGCATATCCTGACACATATATTGCCTTAACTTTTTTTCTGCCTCTTCGGGATGAATATCGCCGACAATGATTACGGCCATATTTTGAGGAGAATACCATTTTTTATAGAATTTACGGAGTTCTTCCGGCTGGAAATTCTGTATGACTTCCTGCGTACCGATAGGGAATTGATAGGCATAAGGCGATCCTTTGAATAAGACAGGCATATATTGTTCTTGTAACCGCGTACGGGAACCTTTACCTAAGCGCATTTCTTCCAGGATTACACCTCTCTCACGGTCTATAGACTCTTCTGTAAGAGTCAGATAAAAGGCCCAGTTTGCCAGAATCTGCATACCCAGCGATAAGTGGTCGGATGGGATAGGCAGATAATAAACGGTTTCATCAAAGGAAGTATAGGCATTTAATTCTTTCCCAAAACTAACGCCGATACTTTGGAGTGTATCAATCAGTAGTTTCCCCGGAAAATCGCGGGTTCCGCTGAAAGCCATATGTTCTAAGAAATGAGCTAATCCCCGTTGACTATCTTCTTCAAGTGCCGATCCGGCATTTACGACCAGACGGAGTTCAGTTTTCTTTTCGGGATTGCTGTTTTGCTGAATGAAATAGGTGAGCCCGTTAGATAACCGGCCTTTGGTAAAATTGTGAGCATCCGGAATACGGGCTGCCTGAAGTGTGAGACCCGAACAGATGTAAATCAGTGATAACAGGCTTATTCTAAGAATGGTCATAACGGTCTTTAATTAAAAGTGGTAAGATAAAATCAATTCCGGATAGTGTCTGTAGAAATGATTTTCAGAGAACAGATATCGATATTTTCCGGTTAATAAAAGCGTGCTTCCCGAATGGAAAACATATCCGTATCCCATCTCGGCACCATACATCTGGGTATTTTGGTTTATGATTTTATTATCAGGCATAATCAACATATTCTGAATGGTCGGATTATCAGCTTCCCGTTCTTTGTAGGCTGATTTGTAATTCAGAATCTGGCTTATTGCTGCCGTCAATGAGAATCTGGCCATATGGTGGTGCTTGAAATTCCAATTATAAAACGGGCGCAACTCATACTCCATTTGTTTATAAGAGCGGAATGTATTCATCACTTGATAGGTTTCTTTAACCTGATGATAATTAATACCTAAGCGGATCCCGGCCGGAATATACTCCTTGTTCTTATTGATCAGCATCCAATCATAGCTGCCACAAATAAATTTCTCTTTGTTTTTCCATCTTGCAGGTGCTTCTGAGTCTGTTTGCCAATTGTTTACATTGGGATCCGAATTGAATATCTGAATGATTTCTCTTCCGGAATGGTCTGATTCTGTATACGTTAATTTTAGAATATGTAAAATGCGATCTTTTTTGTATTGTGCATTTACTTTCAGTTGGTACTGATCTTTATAGTATCGTCCCCTTAGCCTGGGTTTACTATATTCAATATCAGATACCTCTTCCGAATAATTAAGATAGTTTGCTTCTGCGAGCAAGCAGACATGGTTGTTTGTAAACCCATAACTCATCATTGCTCCTGCACCATTGCCATTATATCTTCGTTCTCGCTCGGTTATGGAAAATATATCGTAAGTATATTGTCCGATTCCTTTTAAAACATAGATTTTCTGCGGCTCGGCGCTATTGTATAGCATTAAGTCGACTAATTCACGGAAACGCACGAAGTTACCACCCAATCCGATGGTGTGTTTTCCTAGCAGGAGTGTTAATGCGGGTTGTAGGGTAATATTGCTGTTATTTGTTCTTGGGCGCGGGTCAATCATTTTTGCGCCGCGTGCAACATCAAGGGTAATGCCCAATCCTGCTGAAAGTCTGTTTTTTATTAATTCAGACGCAAGTTTGGCCCACATATTATAGTTTTGTATTTTCCAGTTTGAGCGAGTGCTGTCGGCCAATTGATAAGGCGTCCCGCGAAATGGATCTAATAAGGAAGTAAAACGGATCTCCTTTTTATCATCTTGCGAAAATCTGAATCCTCCACTCAGATAGACCTGCTTCACCGGTAAAGCTCCTTCTGCATAGAATCCGTATTTTGAAATTTTCCCGGCCTCTTGTACAAGGTGATAGTCTCCGTATTCTCCGGTATAATTAAGTTGGAGAGAAGAAAAGGATTGTATTTTCGCAAAAGAGATATCCGAAACAATACCCGACTGTAAAGCCGGTGTAATTGTTTTATAATAAATCGTGTTTAGATATCTGTTATACTCGTGATGCAGGGAATCTGTTTGAGCGTTCAGATGAACAGTTAGCAACGATAATGTTATGCTTGCCAAAGAGACGGATATTTTTTTATTCATTTGAATATAATCATTTTTGTCGGCTGATGACTCTGCCCCTTTATTTTGTTAAGGGAGCATTATTGATTTCAAAATCTTCTGTGGAATTATTCGTATCCTGGTAAATCGTCAGGTTTCCATTTTTCTGACGCACTTTCCTGATTACGCTCCTCCCG
>JAVWBH010000035.1:0-2884 GCA_036649595.1 Bacteroidales bacterium | reverse complement strand
CGGCTCCTGCATCTAAAAGTGGAGGGAACCGTTTGGTATTCGTTGTGTTTCTGTTCTGAATCAGATCAACAGCATCAACTACATAACGGATCGGTATTTTTTTGCATAGCCAATATTCTTCATCTTCAAACGGATCCTGAAATGATTCCGGCAATGTAACGGTCTCAAATACAGCAGCCTCTTCTTCGGTAGCCTGAATGAGGACGATCCCCTGTCCGAAAACTCCTAAACGCCATAAATAACTGTATGCCGGCCAAAAGACCAACTCCATATTCGGTGCCTGGAAGTCGGGATAAGTATTACCCGTGTTCTGTACGTAAGCTTCGAAATCGGCTCCCGACAGATCGACGGGTGAAGCCGGATTGTAGTCTGCGTTTTTATTATGTGGCGCTCCCATCACGGCAATAACGGCATCTTCCCCGGATCGTAATACTCTCCGTTCTGTTCCTGCAACGATTTTCCAAAGTGTCATTACATAAACATGTTTGTAATTACCCGGAATCTCGTCCGGCCATAAAGGGCCACTGACTCCTAATCCTCCGAAATTTTCAACGGCTCCGATATAGAAGTTATTCAGATAAATATCATCCGGCGAATTATTATGGATGCTATAAAATCCGTCATTCCGATATGTCATCCCTGATGGAGTACGAGAACCTGCATAATAAATCTCCTTTATGATGACCGGATTATCGGCAGATACCATCAGTTGTATTTGCTGTATCGCATTTTCTTCTCCTTGGCGTAGCCGGAGATTATTGAGAAATCCGCCTAACGAACCCTCTTTGGCCTCGGGATTCTGGGTAATCTCCGACATCTCCGATGCACTTATTCTGCAAGAAACAGTTACTGTATATTCGCCGGGTAGCAAATCTTTTAATTCGGTATTACCCCAGGCATCGGAAGTAAAAATAGAAGTCAATTGTTCGGTATTATTTACCAAGGTAATGACAGGTGAGTCGGAATAAGGAATCGTCGTACCTAATTTGTCATAGGTGAGATGCATGGATATGGGATGAAGAAAAGGAGAACCATTTTCTTCATCATGCCGGCAGGCTGCTGCTAAAAATAAGAACAGACATATCCGGATATAGAATAAGAATTGTTTTTTCATGACAGATTAAAATTTAAGCCATACTTCTGCGCCGAAAAACTGTTCCGGATTTCGCTGTACGAAAGAGCCGGGCGACCGGCGGCTTTCTTCATATGGTTGCGACATGAATAAATTATTGACGAAAAAGGCGAAGCCACCCCAGCCTTTAATCTCTTTTGTTAAGCGGAGATTAAACAGCCATAAAGGAGGATAAGATTCTTTTATATATCGGTTTTGTAAAATTTGTTTCTGTATGTCGGGATTGATGGCGTCGTCCTTGTTCAGCGATGAATAGGATAAGTCTTTCGCAGAGAGGTATCCAATCGGGTGAATATTCTCCAGTCCCAGATAACGTTGCTGATCAAGCCAGATAGTTTGCATAGATAAAGAGATTAAAAAATTGATACGGGGTATATTATGGATGATACGCAACGTTGTGAGTATCCGGTCATACCGGCTGCCGTCGCCGGCAGCATACACTCCGATATCTTTATATTTTCCGGAGGTGTCGGGGCTTTTCTGAAAATAGCTTATCTCATCAGAATAAGACCTGCTTACCATGTAAGCTCCATTAAACACGAGTGTTGTATGCAACGAACGGATTTGTCCGAAATTTATATCAAACTCAATTCCTTTATTTTCATTAACCTTATTGTTAAGCGGCCGGTAAAAGTTTAATACGACACGGTTTGTTCCATCTTTTGTTAATACGGGGAAAGTGCCCGGACGCTCTGTCCCTTTATAGCGGATATGATCAAATAACGCAAAGGAATTCCGGTCCAGCCCGAAACTGTATCCGTTTGTAAGTTTCTCGGAATAAGCCGTTACCATTGTTTCTGTCTGACCTAATTTGAGGTCAAATCCGATTTCACTTTTTCTGTTTTTAGCTATCCGGAGATCCGGATTCGTTGTTTCGAATACTTTGGTTGTAATGACACAAAGGCGTTCGGGGCTTCCCGGCAATGTGGTAGCTATGTTGTCATAATTCAGGAAGTCGAAATAAGCATTATCCGGATATAAATACATTAAAGGAGGAGCTTTGGTTGTTATTCCCCAGCCGCCTCTTACATCCAATAAGTCTGGTATAATTTCAAAAGATACATTGAAACGCGGTGATACCCCCAGGTGCTGTTCTTTTTTCCCCGGCTGGATTAAATCCAGACGTACTCCTGCCTGAATTTTCAGCTTTCTGTCAGCCAAACTATATTCTGCATTTTCTTCTGCAAATATTCCAAATTGATTTAAGGCGGGAATATCTTTGAAAGGACGCATACGGGTACCCGGTGAAGGCGGATAAAGAGGATTGAATAAAATGCCGTCGCCATAATTCTTGTCTGTTTTCCAATCGCCACCTAAAATAATACGGTGGCTGATACCATAGGTATTGCCTAAAAAACCGGTCGTTATTTTAGCAAAGATATTCAGAGGCTTCCCTTTCGTAGTGCTTTGAGTTAAGAATTCATAGGGCAGGAAATTTGTTTTTGCTCCCGGATCTACCGTATTGTTATTCGTAATTGTTTCTCCCCATATATCAGATACCGGCTCTTTTTGGTTGGAGGTAATACAGCCGTCGCGGGTGGCTGTTGTAACCATATAGCCGAAATTCCCTTTTAACTCTTGATAATATCCTTTTTGAACGGCATAATCAGCAGACAGGTTCAGTCTGATATATTTAAAGAAAGCACGATCAGCACTCCACATCATGTTGGTATTGAATTTGAACCCATTGTTTTCGGCTGTTCGTTTACGTTGATAACGTACGTCTGAAGGATCAAGTTTATGAGCATCCAA
>JAVWBH010000034.1:0-14234 GCA_036649595.1 Bacteroidales bacterium | reverse complement strand
GCCGCCAGAAATTAGGAATTAGCCCTCTCTTAATCATCTCTGTCTTATTGTATTGAAGAGATGTGATTTGACCATTGTTTTTAGAAAAACAGATTACGAAATCTGTTCCTATAATCGATGTCTCTGCCGTAGATTCGGAAATTCGTAACGAATTTGTACTAGGTGGAGAAACGATAGCCGTTTTTTTATTGACAGGCAGTTCCCATTGGGTAATTGCCATGATTTCGTCTTTTTCTGCAAAAGGGGTTGGGTTTTTATAAACAGCTTCCAGTCGCAGAAAAAATTCTCTACGATCTTCCTTGGGCAGATTCAAGGGGATTGCGACAGTTTGGGATTCTCCTGGCTTTATTAGAGGCATTTCCATTGAGCCGCCGACATATTCGATACCGTCAGCCTCTACTACCCAGCGGAGAATAAAATCCGACAAATCCTTAAAATCATATCGATTCGTAATACGGATCTGATTAGGAGTAAAATCTTCTGGTTCAAAATGAATATACTGATAAACCTTTTTTACTTCCCAGATATGCGGATGCAACGTACGGTTGGCTGCTACCAGACCGTTGGCACAGAAATTAGAGTCGTTCGGTACACCAACAAAGCCCATATCTCCGCCATAGGCCCAAATATTATTTCCATTTTGATCTTTTTGGGCAAATGTCTGATCTACCCAGTCCCAGATAAATCCACCCTGCAGCTGGTCATATTTATAAATCAGATCCCAATAATCTTGCAGGTTTCCTACACTGTTGCCCATCGCATGGGCATATTCACATAAGATGAGCGGGTACGGCTGTCGCTGATTCACATGTTCGCGAAGCCACCAGATGCGGCCGTACATTGGGCAGAAGATATCCGAAACGCCTTTCCGTTTAGAACCTTCATATTGAACAGGCCGTGTCGGATCGAATGATTTGCTCCAATTATAGAGTGTTTCGAAATGCTTTCCGTATCCCGACTCATTACCCATAGACCAGGTAATGATGGAGGTGAAATTCCGGTCGCGTAATACCATTCGGTTCATTCGTTCCATAAAAGGCTTTTCCCATTCCGGATAGTTTGCCAATGTTCCGTCCGGATGATAATCCATTCCATGTGATTCGATATTTGCTTCATCAATAACATAGAGCCCCAGCTCGTCGCAAAGTTGATACCATTCCGGATAGTTGGGGTAATGGCTACATCTGACAGCGTTTATGTTAAATTGTTTCATCATGATAACATCTTTCCGCATATCATCATAAGTCAAAGTCCTGCCCCGGGTAGGATGGTGTTCCTGTCGGTTTACCCCTTTAATCAGAATTGGCTTATTGTTTACCCATAATTGGCCGTGGCGCATTTCTACCGTACGGAAGCCAAACCGGTGAGAGAAGGCTTCTGTTTCTTTGCCATTTTGATCTTTCATACCAATCAGCAAAGTATAAAGCCGGGGTGTTTCTGCACTCCAGGGTGTAATACCGGCAAGTATCTCACGTATATGTATTAATGAGTCGGCAGGCGATTGGATAGAAACCTCCTTGTTTAATAAAGCTTCATTTCCATCCATTATTTTTACGGTAACTTTTTGACCCGCCTCGCCTTTTACAGCAAGGTCCAGATCTAGTTGCCCGTCTTTATAGCCGGGAGCAAGTCCTGCTGTCAATTTGAAGTCTGATACCCGATTTTTCGGCCGTGCAATTAACTGTACACTTCGTTCGATACCGCTGTACTTCCAATAATCTTGTCCTTCCAGATACGATCCGTCGCTGTATCGGAATACTTGTACCGTAATCCGGTTATCACCTTTTTTTAGATAAGAGGTAATATCGAAGAGAGAGGGCAGACGGCTGTCTTCTGCATATCCGGCTAATTGCCCGTTGATCCAAAAGTAATAAGCAGATTCGACCCCTTCAAAATCGATAAAAATATCTTTTCCGTCAAATCCGGCAGGTACTTTAAAGTTACGGGCATAAATTCCGACAGGGTTGTAGTCTGCCGGTACATGGGGCGGATTTGCCGGAAACGGGTATTTTACGTCGGTATAAATAGGCGAATCGAATCCTTGTAGCTCCCAGCTTCCGGGAACCCGGATATTACTCCATTTTTTTATGTTGTAGTTCGGATTAAAAAAGTCTTTCGGACAATGTGTTATGTTTTTCGAATAACAGAATTTCCAGGTTCCGTCTAATGAATAATAATGTTCCGACGGATTCGTGTTTTTCAGTGCTTGTGCTGCTGTCGGATAGGTAATATAATGAGCATGCATTGGTAACCGGTTAATCTCATTTACCTGTGGGTTTTGCCAGGCATCCGTAGGTGAAGCCATTGTGGGGGTGTGGCTTAGAAGAGTTCCGGTCAGTAATAGGTAAAATAGGTTTCTCATGGTATATTCGATTTAATTAGATCATACAAAATAAGGTAACTAAGAAAGGCACGGAGAAGTCTACTACCACGCCATGGAAAATAGACAATACTACGAATTGCTTTCCGGCATAGCGGGTTATGATTGGTAACGTGGTATCCATTGTAGTAGCTCCTCCTGCGGATATCGGAGCCAGATTTCCGAACCACTTCACAAATAAAGGAGCACCCAGCAAAGCGATAATTTCACGGCTAATGTTTGCTAGCAGGGCAATCGTCCCTAATTCTGCACCCTTGTATTCTGTTATAAAAATACTCGATAAGGAGTAATAGCCGAATCCCGAACCGATAGCCAGACATTCACTGATTGTCCGTTCGGTCAGAAAAAAACTGATAACAAACGTTCCTGCCAGTGTCCCGGTGATGGTTGCCAATGGCAACAGGGCTAAGCGGGGATTAATATTTTTGAAGCTGTTTAAAACAGCCTGATCATTACCAACATCAATACCTACGCAAAACATTAAAGCGCAAAGAGCATAAAAACTCCAGTTGCCTTCTGTTAGCCAAGTCGGGTCTAAATCAAAGTATCCGGTCAGGATACCCAGAATGAAAAATAAAACGATGATGAGGCTCCCTTTCATATCTTGATCTTTTGTGTTTTAATACAAAAACGCCATAATCCGCAAGCTGCTAGTATACTGCCCAAAACGGCACCTATTGTAAGAAGTAGTGCTTCTATTCCCAAGGTCGACAGATTCCGGATAATGGATTCGTTGCCTCCGACTTCTATTCCCAAAAGGAATAGTAAGACCCAGATCAGAACCATAATTATTTTTGATAAAAAAGATAATGTGAACCGTCTCAACAGCCATCCTGTTAAAACTCCTGTTAGCATGAACCCGATAATAATAAACATATCCTAATGGTAAAATGATAATAAAATAGAGCCGGATAAAATTATGGTTGGATGAGAATTTATCCGGCTCTGAACATACAATATAGAGAAGTTACCTGATAATGATCACAGATTGTTTAACACCCGCCTCTGTCATTACTTTCAATAAATAAGTTCCCGCCTGATAGCCTGAAACGTTGATAAAATCCTGATTTAATTGTCCGGCATCTGTCAAACGTCCGTCCATTGTATATAATCCGAATTCAAGGACTTTTTCTTCACTCTGAATATACAGGATATCAGAAGCCGGATTCGGTCCTACCCGGAAATTTCCTTCTCCTGTTGTGCTTAAGCCGCTGGCAGCAGATAATTTCAGGTCATAGTCTTCGAAGTTTCCGCCTTCAACTAAAGCACATGGGTCTGTACTTGAGAAATTTGGATCTGTAGAGATATAACTTGTGAATACGCGCATACGTGATAAGCGACCGGTAACAGCATCAGCTGGCACTTCTATATCGAGAGTAACAGGTACTACTTTTCCTGTCGGGCCGGCAATGATTTCCTTTTTATACGTTTCGCTTTTTGAAAACTGTCCGTCGCAATTCCAGTCGAAATAAGCACGTACATAGTATTTGTCCGCAGGTCCCGAATTAAAGTTGTCGAATTCAACATTCAGTGTGTAGGTCCCGTTCGCTTCCAGTTTTACCATTTTGTCAGGTTCTCCCATATAATATTCACCGAAATCGCAAGTTCCTCCTTTTGGAGTACGTCCGCTTACGTTAAGCATTCCGTTAATCTCTACTTGAGAAATACCGGCATAAGGTTGCCATTCATTTTCCGGTTCGCAATACTCCTGAGCCGAAAGTTGTACACTTGTCATCGTAAGCGGCAAAAGAGTCCATAGTAGATTTGTTTTCATGTTCTGAATTTTTAAAATGATTAAATAATTAAATATTGAGAAGAAGGAAGCCCGATGATTCCTGATCGGGTCGGGCTTCCCGGATAAAGGTTTATTGAACGATAATTGTTGTTTGTTCTACTCCTTGCTGAGTATATATTTTCAACAGATACATTCCCGGAGTTGTACCGGAGATATCAATTCGCGGTTCACTCTGAGTGGCTTTACGAATAGTTCGTCCTTCCAGCGAGCATAGTTCATATCCCGTTACAGGAGATTCGGTAATTACGTTGACAATACCGGTTGTAGGAGACGGATAAACTTTAAAGCTCGTAGTTCCGATAATTGACAGAGAATTCCCTCCGCTGTTGTTTACCTGTACCAGGTAATCTTCAACTTGTCCGTTTTCAACAGTACCACACGGAAGTTCTCCTGCCATGCCTTTACCATAGTGTAAGAAGGCACGCATGGTGATCGGCTCGCTTGTAACTGCATCCTCAGGAACCAGAACTTCAAATTCGCGGGTGATCTCTCCGGTTCCTATTTTTGGAATATCAATTCGCTGACACTCTTCTTTAGAGAATGTATTACTATTGTCCCAGTCGAAATAAAGTCGCAGGCGGTAATAGTCGTCTTTCGAAGAATCAACATTCATGTAGGTAACCTTAGCTGTATAGGTATTGCCTTTCTGTAACTTGATCAGTAAATCCGGATTTTTACGGAAATCTTCAAAGACATTCGCGCCTTCTTTTACCGATTCATTTACCATTCCGTTTAATTCAACTTTAGATATCAGGGCATATGGGCGATAAGAGATATCCGGTTTACATATTTCATCCGGACGCTCTTCCGGTTTTACCTCCGGATTCTCACCTTTACCGATAATGGCACCGAAATCTTTTACATCGCCGCTGTCGATGATTCCGCATGGGTCGGCCCCTTCATTGCCTTGATAATAATGAAGCATAATACGCAGACTGAATTTCTTATCAGGAGTAATGTCTGCCGGAACGTCTACATCAAATATTACTTCTGTTTCATTGCCCGGAGCACCGATTTTCTGGATTTTCCGGAAATTGATGTATTCGCTCGGATCCAATATGAAGTCTCCATTCCAGTCAACCCACAGGCGTAGTCCGTAAGGATCGTTTTCGCCTGAACTCCAGTTTGTAACTCCCACTTTCATCTCATATGTTTTACCGGCTTCAAGCCCTGCTACATAGTCGTTAATGTAATCGGTCCATTGTTCTCCGTCAAAACCGGCAGTAAGCTGTATGTTCGAGAACTCAACTTTACTGATAAATGCACATTGGGAGAAACGAGGGCTGAATTTGCAGAGTTTGGTATAAGGAGAAAGGAAGGATATAGAATAAGTCATATCTGCATCTTTGCCATCACTCAGAATATTCCCTTTTAACGTAAATGTTTGTTTGCTGATATTTTCAGCAGGTGTATGAGCAAGAGCATTACCTGTCAGTACCAAGGATCCTGTTGTATTGTTTTCAATTACCACATTTGCGGTCAGCCCTTCCGGTAGGTTGTTGATAACAAAATCCGTACCTGCCTCGAGTGTGCCGGTTTTGGTGAATAACAATCCGTTAGCAGCGTCGAATTTTAACCGGCCTTCAATTGAACCGTTGTTCTTTGCTGTTTCATCAAAGAGATTTCCCGTAGAAATGACTGCTGCCGGTGCTTCATAACCGTCATTTACACCGGTTGCTTCCAGATTGGCCTGTTGCCAAAGTGTTTTGCGTGGATAGGCATTCAGGTATTGTTCCATAAGCTCTACCTGTCCGATTGTATAATGAAGGTAAGCATCTGTATAATTCATGAAATTTTGCCAATCGGTATAGTTTCCTTCACAGTTAACATCATCTTTAGGCCATTTGGATTTTGCAACAGGGGGAGTATCTGCCACGCCGTCATTGGGATAACTGCAACCTCCGTTAAAAGTATGATGCAGTCCGAAGAAATGACCAAATTCATGCGTCAATACACGGCGGAAATTTTCATCCGTATTACGGCCGATATAACTGCCGTTATAAACAACGCGGGCTGTATTTCTGGTTGTCATGCCTGCATCTGGCAACCATGCCACTCCTGAGTTATAATAATCACCGTCGGCATAAAGATCACGCATGATATATACGTTCATATACATCTCATTATCCCATGCATATCTGGCTATTTCTTCATCATATCCGCCTCCATTGCCAAAGCCGCTTTTCGCCGGATAAAAATTAACACCGGTACAAGGTTGTCCGTCCGGATTGATTTGAGCCAGTCTGAATTCAATATTCAGTGGTTTTTTTAATTCTTCGAAACGGCTGCTTGGTCCGGTTGCGTTCCAATCCGCATTTTTTCCCTGAAAATCTGAATTTGTCTTAGCTATTGCTTCTTTAATCTTGTCGAGGGTAAGAGTTGATCCGTTGTTAAATGTTTCGCCAAATACATGGAATACAATCGGGATAACATAGGTTCCCTCATGGAATTCCGATCTTTGAATGCGCTTAACATAACTTTGGGTTTTCTCAAACGATTTTCTCGTTTCAGGATTTCGCATCATCAACTCATGTTGGTGATCGAAACCACAGTTACAATCTTGTGCAGTTGCCGAAATCGGGGCGAGCGCACAACCTGCAAGCAGTAGGACGGTAAAGTATTTGTTCATAGGTCTCGTATTAGTGAAATTTCTATGCAAAAAATTTTAGAAAAAGCCTTTTTTAGAGAATAAGAGGGGGGAACCCCATGCCAAAGGGGCATGGGGAAAAGAGATAAGTTATGTAAGAGATAATTAGTTAAGAGATTCGTTTCCGTTTACTTCCAATTGTGGTATCGGATAGAAGTTATGACTGGCTGGAATAAATGTTCTGCCTACAGCTTCAATAGCCTCTTTGGTTTTATTCCAACGGCGCAGGTCGAAAAAACGGCTGTTTTCAAGAGGGAACTCCAAAATCCGCTCATGTTCTATCTGTGCTTTTACTGCAGCATAGTCTGATCCGGCCATTGGCGGCATTCCTCCATGTACTTTTCTGATCTCATTAATCAGAGGAATAGCCTTGTCTGTTTGTCCCAGTTCGTTAAAAGCTTCCGCTTTCAATAATAATACGTTGGCATAGCGCATCATGACAATATTGGTAGCTTGCCAGTCATCATACAACTTCAGGCCGTCGGCAGGCAGATATTTTCTGAAAACGACACGTGTGGCAGGGTTGTTTTTAAATGTACGGTCAAATGTTTTTCCATACACACGTTTGGCAACCGGGTCATTAAAATATTCATCCTGAAAAAATAGCGTAGCGTAAGTTCGCAGGTCATAAGCCGGGGTTCCGTCTTCGAATTGGGCCAACTTGCCCTCTTTTTTATATTCTTTCAATAAATTTGCATGTGGGATGATCTCATCATATCCTCTTAATTCGGATGATTGAAGCCATTTGCTGATCGTAGAGGTCTGCCAGGTGGTTGGATGATCCAGGAACTGCATCTCAAAGATCGACTCTTTACCATTCTTATTGCTTGTATTGAACATACCGATAAAGTCGCTGTCTAATTCATAACCTGTTACTTTATCAAAAGCATCAATAGCAGCTGTCAGAAACTCTTGTTTTCTCGACGGCTCCTCATAGGCTCTTGTCAGGTAAGCCCATCCCAGATAAGCATAGGCAGCCCCTTTTGTTGCGCGGCCCAATTCCAGTGCCGGACGTTTGTCGATCAGTCCTGTCCCTATTTTCAGATCCTGGATAATGAAATCCCAGGCTACGTCACGCGGAGCAAGTTCTTTGCTCAGTTCGTTTTGAGAAGTGATGTATTTATCCCTGATAATGATTCGTTCCCAGTTCATCAACAACTTCATATGATAGAATCCTCTCAGGAAATGAGCTTCCGTGATGGTGGCTCCACGTTCTCCTTCTTCTATCCGTCCGGCAGGGATTGTCGGTGTTTTTTCAATTACCTGATTGGCATAGCAGATTCCGTAATAAGGAGCCCGCCAGTAATAGGTTAACTGTGAATTTCCGGACGTGGTCGTGAATTTGAATAAATCTACCCAGTCGGAATAGTTACTGGCATCGACACCCAGTTCTACCAGGTCTTCACGGTATGCTTCTACCGGAAATTTTACTTCGGCTACGTCCCAGCCACTTCCAATATATTCTAATTGGGCATAAACGGTTGCTAAAGCCGCCCGTGCGTCTGCTGCGTCTCTCCAGAAAGTACTCGAGTCGAGTTTGTCAGGTGATTGCACTGTCAAGAAATCTTCGCATCCGGAAAATGCCAGCCCGCAGAAGATAAGTGCTGAATATATAATCTTTTTCATATGAGTAGTACGATTTAATTGGTGACTGGATTAGAAAGTTAACTGTATACCCGCAACGAATGAGCGGGTGAAAGGGAAGACATGTAAGTCTAAGCCCGAGTTAAAGATGCCACTTGCAAATTCCGGATCAATACCGCTGTAATCAGTTATTGTGAATAAGTTTTCACCACTTACGTAAATACGAAGATTTTCAATATATGCTTTCTTAAGTAAGTTTTTCGGCAAGGAGTATCCTGCCTGTAACTGGCGCAGACGTATGAAATCGCCTTTTTCAAGGAAACGGTCTGATTCGCGGGTGTTACCGTTCGGGTCGCCTAATACCGCACGAGGAACAGAGTTCGACGGATTGCTTTCGCTCCATGCGTTTAATGTAGAGGTCATGAAGTTTGATCCAGAGCTCATTCCTTCGTAGAAGAATCGGTTGGCATTGTATAACTTGTGTCCCCAGCCTCCGCCAAGTAAGAAGGATAAATCGAATCCTTTGTAAGAAGCACTTGCTGACAGGTTAGCCTCTACTTTCGGTAAACCGAATCCACACTCTTCTTTATCTTTTTCGTTCAACTGACCATCACCGTTCAAATCTCTGAAACGGATATCTCCGGCTTCAGCTTTTGGCTGGATTCCTACCCATTTGCCGTCAACAAGCGTTCCGTGTTGTTCGTTCCATTGTTTAACTTCTTCAGCCGACTGGAAAATACCGTCCGTGCGATAAAGATAGAAGGCTCCTACCGGCATTCCTTTACGTGTCTGATTTGCAAAATGTGCAGTTCCGTAGCTGACACCATACCCATTGATTGTCTGATCTTTATTGGCAAGGCTTACTACTTTGTTTTTCAGGGTAGAAAGATTTAAACCTACATTATAATTGAAATCATTGATATTATCAGAATAGTTTACCTCCAACTCAAAACCGGAGTTTCTGATTTTACCTACGTTCAAAGTCGGATTCAACAATCCTGCACTTGGCGGTAAGGTGCGATAGATCAATAAATCATTGGTCTGATTGATATAATAGTTCATTGATCCGGACAACTTATTATTAAAGAATCCATAATCCACACCGATATTGATATTATCGGTCGTTTCCCATTTCAACGATCTGTTTTCAAGTCCTTGTGCAATACTGCCCGGCCATGGGTTACCGCCTTGTACGCTACCTAGTCCTAGCCAGTCGCCTGATTCAATTAAAGCATAAGAGTCATAATATCCTAAAGCAACCTCGTTACCCAGACGACCCCAGCTGGCGCGTAGTTTCAAGTTGCTGACAACGCTGTTTTCCGGGAAGAAAGGCTCTTCTGTAATTCTCCATCCCAAAGCTACTGAAGGGAAGAGTCCCCAACGCGAATCTGATCCGAATTTGGAAGATCCGTCATAACGGATGGAAAATTGAGCCAGATATCGGTTAGCCCAGGCATAATTGACACGTCCGAAGAAAGATGCGCGGTGATATTTGTATAAGCTTCCGCTGGCTGAAGGGGTGCCCCCGCTGCCGGCATTGATTGTGATAAAGCTATTATCTGGAAATCCGGCCGGTTTCTCTGTCGTAACCAGGTCGCCATTTTCGTTTACGCTGTATTCCAGTGTTTTTCCTTCGATACCAGCTTTTATCCAACGATATGCCTCGGTCGTAATAGAACTACCAGCCATTACATTCAGACTATGTCTGCTGATCTCTTTGTTGAATGTCAGTACGTTGTCGAATACCTGCTCTTGCCAGTAGTCTGCTTTTTCTGTATTTACGGCATATTTGTGGCTTTGTTTCGGATTTGATTCATAAGGAGCTGAATGGAAGCGCTCTAATCCATATGTTCCGCGGTAAGAATAACTGGTTTTGAAGTTTAACCAACTTGTAAAGTTCATGGTAATGGCCACGTTGGCATTCATGTCATAGTTGTCTTTATCATAAATGCGGCTCTTGTGGTCTGCCATCGGGTTGTTATTGTTTGGCAGGTCGTCGAAGTTTGTCAACCCGAAACCATATTTCTGATTCTCGTCGTATACCGGAACGAGCGGAGAAATCATATATACTTCTTTTAGTTGATACTGTGGTACTTCCGTTTGTGTAACGCGGATGGCCATATTCGCATCAACATCAAATATATATTTTTTCATGTTTAATTTAGCACGTGCATTGTCTTGGATAAGATCATTGCCCAGGAAAATACCGGATGCGTCTTCGCGGTTGTATGAAAGAGAATAACGCGCATTGTCATTACCTCCGCGCATACTTACCATGTAATTCTGAGAGAATCCACTGCGAAGCATCTCATTCTGCCAGTCGGTATCTACCGTAGATGATTTTGTGATGTAATCTTTTAATGGCTCACCGGCATTTTCATACATTTGGCGATGTACAGATCTGTATTGTTCTGCATTCAAAAGATCTAGCTTATTTGCTGCATGGGTAAATTTGAAATAAGAACTGAAGTCTACTTTTGTTTCTCCTTTATTTCCGTTTTTGGTATTAACGATGATTACTCCATTCGCAGCGCGGGAACCGTAGATAGCTGCCGCTGCACCATCTTTCAATATTTCCATTGATGCGATGTCGGCCGGATTTACATTCTCAATATCTCCCTGAAAACCATCAATGATATAAAGCGGATTGTTGTTTCCCGCAGTTTTAATACCTCGGATTTTTACTTGTACCGACGCTCCCACTTCACCGCTGGCTTTCTGAACAAGTACCCCTGCTACGGCTCCTTGCAAAGCTTCTGCCGGATTCGAAGTCGGACGGCTTTGTAATTCGTTGATGTTAACGGAAGCTACCGCTCCTGTCAGGTCGCTCTTTTTGATGCTACCATAACCGATCACGATTGTTTCATCTAGCATCTGAGTATTTTCTTTTAAAATAATCTGAATGCTTTTTCGGTTCTCTGTTTTTACAAACTGAGTGATGTAACCAACATATGAAACTTCTAGAACGGCATTTTTAGGAACTGTTAGACGGAAAAGGCCGTCCGGGTTTGTCATGGTTCCATTAACAGTCCCTTTTACTGTTACGTTAGCACCGATGAGGGGCAGGTTCGATTCGTCGAGAACTTTTCCTGTCAACTCATAGTCTTGTGCCAGAAGGGAAGATGATAAGAAAAAGCACATCAGAAAAAGAAAATGTACTTTAAAATAGTCTCTGCATTTCATGGTTTTCAGAATTAGAATTAATACTTAAGTGTTTCTGCTTATGGTGCTAATTAACCGGATCAAATTCACTAATTCTAATTATTTTACCCTACAATTACCCTACAAATCCCATGAAAAAGAGGATATTAAGACTACATTTATTCTTTCTTTGTTCTGTAAATCAATAGTTTATGTTTTAAGAGCCTACTACAAATGAATCCTGATTTAAAACATGTAAACAAAACTATATTTGTTGTAAATGGATGGACAAATCTGCTTCTGGTTTCAGGTTCAGCCTTTTTCTTAGCCGATATCTCCCCATGGTTACCGCTTTGGGCGCACTTCCTGTAATAATGCAAATCTCTTTCGTAGAGATATTCATGCGTAATAAAGACGCCAGTTGTTTTTCATTGGGTGTGATGTTCGGATATTTCTCCGTTAACCGGAGTATAAATTCCTGATTCTGGACTTCTACTTTCTCCTGAATTTTTTTCATGCAGATATTCGAAGCTTTATATTGGGTGATAAATGCTGCTATCTTCTTTAGATGAACGGATGTCTGCTCTTGGTCTAAGCGATATCCTTGCTTAACCATCTCTTTTATTTTGTCTAAAATTTCAATATGATTGTTCATCATAAGGGCAATTTCAGTCAATTCTTGTTTGTTTGAATGCAATTCGTCATTGACTAATCGTAATTCCTTATTTTTCTGCTTCAATTTTATTTCTGTAAGCTCGCGTTCATATTGTTCGAGTTGCCACTTTGTTTCTGTCAGAATTAGCTTTTTCTTGCGGGCTCTCCATTTATAAACAAATATGGTATAAAGGAGAAGGATAAATCCTGTCAGAAAAAAAATGATTGCCCGGGTTTTCCAAATACTGATGGCGTGCCCTTGCTCTTTTATTAAGGCCTCTTTTTTTATAAGTTCGATTCGGCGACTTAATATTTCCCGTTCAATTTGTCGAAGCCTTTTTTCTGACCCTAATTCCGCAAGGGATTTATGGTGTACAGACAACGTGTTATAGGCTTGTTTGTAATCCTGCATGGCTGCATATACCAGGGATGAATAATACTGGTTGTCTGAAATAAGTTCTTTTGCCTTGAGTTTTTGTGAAATCGGGAATGCCTTTTGTAATGCTAATAAAGCTGATTCATATTCGCCTCCATAATAGTATTGCATAGCCAGGTTATTGTAATTTTCGCCTAGCGACCATTGTGCATTTTCCTTTCGGTTAATTTCAATCGCTTCTTTCAATAGTATTACCTTTTCTTTCCAGTCACCACTGTTATAGAGACACATGTTGTTGATATTACCGGTAATACCCTGTCTGTAATTAAACTTCCTGTTTATTTCGAGCGCTTTCCGGAAATAGAGTTCTGCATTTTTATTATCATCCAGATATACATACATTAATCCTCTTAAATTATTGTTGTTCGCCATGCCCAAAGAATCATTCAGTATCCTGAATTTCTCCTGAGCACTTTCTAATAATTCATTCGCCTTACTGTAATCTTTTAATGTACTGTATAGCGAACCCATCTGATTTTCGATATGGGCAGTTAACACCAAATTATCTTTGGGACAGTTGTCCATTGCATCGTAACAGTTACTTAAAGCCAGGTCAAAGTCGCCAAGTAGCGTCGAGCAATAACTGTATTTGGAATAGAACTGGGTAAGAGCTATTGAATCATTGTTATTTTTCGCAATTTTAATCGCTTCTTGGCAATAATAAGCTGCTTTTAGCGGGTCGATACGGCCTAAGGAATCTGCCTTATGGTATAAGGAAGACAAAGATGCTGCAGTAACAACTGTACTTTGAAAGAATGTGATGACAGAAAAATAAAGTAATGGTTTTCTCATGGTAAAAATGGGAATATTAATGATATCAATTAATAGCCGGATTCTGAATAGGTATGATCTATTCAAATTATACCCAAAAGGTATTTATCCATTTGTAAAGCATGGAATATATTAGAGGGATTGTCTTTGGTATATAGATTTGCGTTTGATTTTATATCAAACCAATAACTATTTTCTGCATAATTTTAGATTCAATAGCAATATTCACGAAAAAAAGGGAGATAAGCAAATTATATTATGGCTTAAAATGATAAAATATTTTGTTTTGTTGTTAGGTAGGCTATTTTTTTTGACTCTTTTTCCGGTTAAGGCATCCAGCTGTAATACGGTTCTGTCTGGGTATACTCAAAACAGGTATGGTATATCCCTTTTTTCAGGACCCTTTTCTTCTGGGGTTCCGGGTAATACTCTCTGGGGATCCGGAAAGTACTCTCTGGGGATCCGGGTAATACTCTCCGGGGCTCCGGGGTGTTAGCGGGTATTACCCGGATTCCCCGCAAGAATTATCCAGAACTCCCGAACGTATTACCCGGAGTCCGGGAAGAAAGAGCTCCTGAAAAATCGAAAAGGTCTTGGGAAAAGAGTAAACGAAATGGGAAGATTATACATTTTTCAAAGAGCACGCCCAAGTGTATGGCTATTGCCTGGATCCAGAATTGTTTTATCGAATTTATTAACGAGATATTGTAATAAAGAATCCTGTCTGCGAACGGATTGCAGACAGGATTCCTTATTGCTCAAAAAAGATTTATACCTGATCGTTAATGTATTGCACTCTTGAAAGTTATTGTTTTGTTATTTTGAA
>JAVWBH010000033.1:8096-14267 GCA_036649595.1 Bacteroidales bacterium | reverse complement strand
CCAGTTGGTACCAAACTGAAATTCCAGAATGATTCCGGTGGCTATTCCTATCGCAAAGTTCACACCAAACAATGTCATCCAGAATTTCGTAATCTTCTTCCACAATTCATTACCTGTCCGATAATAAATAGTTTCCATGATTGACATGATCACAGAAAGGCCTAAGGTGAGTGGTACAAACAGCCAATGATACATCGCTGTCAGAGCAAATTGCCCGCGCGACCAGTCAACTAAAGTTGTGGTTAGTTCATCCATATCGTATTGATTTATTAAGTATTTACATCGGGTTATTACTAATATCAGAGCTACTCACCGGCATCACCCTTCCGGTTGAACAACTCATTTCCAACATATTCAGACTTTTCTTCTTGATTTTCAGCCTTCGATCCCAGAAAATCAGGAAAAAAGAATACTTTAAGTATGGCGAAAACAATAAATAATTTAATCAGAATAATGACCCATAAGGTTTTCCCAAGCGTCATCTCCCTGAATCCGTCCCGATAAAACCGATATACGGCCACCGGAAATGGCGTTTTTTTGTCCTGTTTCATTGGCTATAGTCCGGAATATCTCTGATACATAATTATAGAATAATAACAAGCATTTTTAAATAATGTTCTTATTTCAGTTTAATCGTCTGCATTTTTATTGTCATTCATATTTTCATCGATCCTTTCTGATAAAGAACATCCTTCGAAAAGGGAATACCATTGTCTGTTTTTTCCAGGTTCATGCCGTAAGGGTATAAATTAAAATACTATATTTGCTCCGCTTAGGTGAGAAGCACCGCTGTCGCGGTCTTTTCTTAATAGGGAATCCGGTGTAAATCCGGAACTGTCCCGCAGCTGTAAGTTTCATTAACGGAAAATATCTACCCTATGCCACTGGATAACACCGGGAAGGCGATATTACTCCGAAACAAGTCAGAAGACCTGCCTATGCTATTTTAATGTTCAATTACTCTCGAGGAAAGAGTCTGAATCACATGCTATGCATCTTTTTAAACAACGTATTTTTATTACGATCACAGGATATCTGTTGCTGATAAGCATCGGACAATTTTCGCTTTATGCGGAAACACCCGACACAACACGCGTTTACCAACTTCAGAATGTGGTGATTGAAGAAAAGTCGCGTCCGAATACAAAACGTTCCGGATCTCCGTTACAAATCCTTTCTATTCACGAGATACAACAGGTAGCTACCCCCACATTAAGTGATGCCGTACGCCGGTTTTCCGGAATTTCCATAAAAGACTACGGTGGTATCGGTGGGTTAAAAACCATTAGTATCCGAGGTTTAGGCGCGAATCATACTGCTGTCAGCTATGACGGCATTGCAATGAGCAATTGCCAGTCCGGACAAATCGACATCTCTCGTTTTTCTTTGAATAATATTTCAGAGATCGCATTAACGATGGGACAAAACGAAAATATTTACCAAACCGCCCGTATGGCAGCAGCCGCGGGAGCCTTGCATCTGGAAACCAGACAACCCGTATTTAACGAATTAAAAAAATACCAATTTCGTGCTAACCTATCAACCGGGTCGTACGGATTGGCAAATTCTTCCATATTTTATAATTACAGTTTTTCCAGCAAATTTGCCGTAACTGCACACGCAGAATATCTGCGTGCCAACGGCATTTATTCATTCTCTGTTCCTGTCGGCAAAAAAGAGATTTCCGGTAAACGAAATAACAGCGATATTGAATCCTGGCAAGGAGAAGTCAACCTATTTTCCAAAATATCGGATAAGCAGGACTTAAAGTTTAAAATATCATTTCTGGATTCAGAGCGAGGCTTACCCGGAGCCGTAATCATAGACAATCCCTATTCGACAGAACGGCTTTTCGACCGGAATTATTATGCGCAATTAGGGTATGAATATCGGACATCTCCGGTATTCAAAATGAAAAGTGCACTCAAATGGAACTATACCCGAAACCGGAATTATAACAATGTATCGTCGGGCATCAGAGATGACCGCTTTACCCAAACGGAATCATATGCTACCGTCACTGCCCATTATACGCCTTTACAAGGTTTATCATTTAGCCTGAGCGAAGATTTTTCATACAATGATTTAGTCACAAATATTTACGAGGGGCAGAATCCGGAGCGATTTACGTCACTCACATCGCTAGCTGCCCAATATCAGAACAGCAGATTTAACATTACCGCTTCTTTACTGAATACGTTCAGTAAAGATCATGTAAAAACCGGCCAACAGCCGAAAGACATAAAAAAGCTATCGCCGGCCGTAAGCCTGTCTGTCAGACCGTTCGCAGAATCTACATTCCGCATACGAGCATCCTACAAGGATATTTTCCGTGTACCCACATTTAATGACATGTATTATCTGGTAATAGGGAATGCGAACCTGAAACCGGAAAAAGCACGCCAGGGTAATCTGGGTATTACATGGAGCGGATCTGCTACCGGTTGGATCGACTATATAAGCTGTTCTGTCGACGGTTATTACAATCGCATACACGATAAAATAGTAGCAATTCCGACTATGTTTATCTGGCGGATGAGCAATGCTGATAAAACAGAAGCGTTGGGAACCGACATTGTATTTTCTATCGAAAAACAATATTTCAAGAACATCAAAATGAGAATGTCGGGCACTTACAATTTCCTATACGCGGTAGACATTTCAAATCCGGATTTTCCTAAAAATCAAGTATGGAGACATCAGTTGCCTTATACACCCAAGCATTCCGGATCCGGAACTTTCACGGTCGAGACCCCGTGGGTGAATTTGGGATATGCGGTTCATTTTGCGTCTATTCGTTATATGTTGCCTCAAAATAATTCAGAAAATCAAATGGATCGTTATTCAGATCATTCTGTTTCACTCGACAGGACATTCAAATTGAATAAACACTCCTTTCGGATTCAGGTGTCGGCTCAAAATTTAGGCAACCGGAACTATGAGATTATTAAAAGCTATCCGATGCCGCCCCGAAACTATCGGGTTTCATTGCATTATTCTTTTTAACTTATCAATTTATGAAAAAAAACTTTTACCAAACCGTTGCTATAGCAACACTCTCTGTAGCATTTACTGCTTGTGAAAAAACAAATGAGCCCGATGCACCCGTCATTCCATACAATGACGGAGCCTATATCTTGAATTCGGGAGCAAGCAGTGTAGCCAACTCCAGCTCTTTAAGCTACTATGATTTTCTATCGCAAAATATTTCGAATGGGGTATTTAAAGCCCAAAATGATGAAGATCCATTAGGCGACTGGGCTAATCACATGTGCATATACGGTTCAAAAATGTACATTGCATTGTCTAATTCCGGAAAAATAGAGGTTACAGACCTAAACGGAAAGCGATTAAAGAAAATCGAACTAAAAAATGAACAGAATCAACCGCTGAAACCACGTTACATCGTATCTCACGGCGCATATGTTTATTTCACCTCTTACGGAGGCACCGTACAGCGTATCGACACATTAAATATGAATCTGGATAGCCGGAAAATACAGGTTGGCGACTTTCCGGAAGCACTTACGGTTGCAGGCAATAAACTATTTGTCAACAACTCGAAATACATGAGCAATAACGTCAATGATCACGGCAATACCGTATCGGTCATAGACCTGACCTCTTTTTCTAAAATAAAAGATATTGATGTAGCAACAAACCCATATAATCAGGCCTTGACTGCTGCCGACGGAAATGTGTATATCGTTTCGCAGGAAAACTGGAACGGTCCGCACACTTTACAACGCATCAATCCCGAAAATTATGAGGTAACACGTATCGGCGATGCTTCTATTATTGCAAACAACGGTAATACGCTTTATACCTATTTGGCCATATACAACGGGGAGACCTGGTTTAAGACGTACGATCTGAAAACAAATACTTATTCGGACAAACAATTCATCGATGTTTCTAAGTTCAGCTTTATAAATGCGATGAATGTTAACCCGGCTAACGGAGATTTGTATATTTGTGATACCCCGTCAAAAGTAAAGGGTGTCGTATATGTTCTGAATAACAAAGGAGAAGAAGAAAATTCGTTTGAAGTGGGATACTCTCCTGCCGGCAGCTTCTTCCCGACTAAAAAATTTGCTGTTAAATGATAAAACCCATTATGCTGGCCGGCACCGGAAGTGATGTCGGCAAAAGTATTATAGCTGCAGCCTTCTGCCGGATTTTCCGGCAGGATGGCTACAACCCGGCCCCTTTTAAGGCCCAGAATATGGCACTGAACTCTTTTGCCACTCCGGAAGGATTAGAAATCGGACGGGCACAAGCGGTACAGGCTGAAGCAGCCGGCGTACCGTGCCACACCGATATGAATCCTCTTTTACTGAAACCCACTTCCGATTTGATGGCGCAAGTGGTGCTCAACGGCAAACCGATCGGCAATCAAAGTGCCCGTACATATTTCAGAAAAGAAGGCCGCGAGGAATTGCGGAAAGCTGTCTGCGATGCATTCGACCGGTTAAAGCAGAAATATAACCCGATTGTACTGGAAGGCGCCGGCAGTATCTCCGAAATAAACCTGAAAGACCGAGATTTGGTCAATCTCCCGATGGCCCGGCATGCAGGGGCAGACGTCATTCTGGTTGCTGATATTGACCGGGGAGGCGTTTTTGCATCTGTATACGGATCAGTAATGCTTCTCGATGAAGATGAAAGAAAAATGATCAAAGGGGTTATCATCAATAAATTCAGAGGAGATATCGGCTTATTCGAAGACGGAATCCGGCTAATGGAAGAACGCTGCGGAATACCGGTACTTGGTGTCGTACCTTATTATAAGGATATTTATATCGAAGAAGAAGACTCGGTAGCACTGTCGTGTAAACAGCGGGAAGCGATCAATGGAAAAATCAACATTGCCGTGGTATTACTGCGCCATATGTCGAATTTTACCGATTTCAATCTGCTTGAGAGAGATGATCGTGTACACCTTTATTATGCAGCCGGACCCGATGACCTCAAAAAAGCAGATATCGTATTGATCCCCGGCACCAAATCAACCCTTGCCGATCTGACCTATCTACGTGAAAATGGAATGGCGCAAGCCATATTACAGGCACATCGGGACAAAAAAACAATAATGGGCATTTGCGGTGGATATCAAATCATGGGATATGATATTCATGATCCGCAACAGATTGAAGGAAATATTGAAAGAATGCCCGGATTAGGGTTATTACCCGTTTCAACGATTATGGCGGCAGAAAAATGCACCCGCCAGCGTCAATTCCGGTTTCTGGACAATCCGGATATCTGCGAAGGATATGAAATCCATAATGGCACAAGCCGCATTGCCGATCCGAAACTGGGAACTCCTTTTACTCGCATCGCAGACGGCGAAGAAGAGGGATGTTTTGTTAATGAGCATTGCTTTGGAACCTATATGCATGGCATACTTGACAACAAGGCTTTCATTGATTATCTACTTACCCCTTATCTTGAAAAGACCGAACAAAAAGGAATTCCGGATTACAAGCAATTCAAAGAAGATCAATACGATAAGCTGGCTGCACATGTGCGGGCACATGTAGATATGAAACGTATTTATGAAATATTACAATGATTTACGGACACGGTGACGACACTTTCTCTTATCCGGAAATTCAGGTAAACTTTAGCTCCAATTGCTGCTGCAATGTAAATAACGAATATCTGATCCGCCATTTACAGCAACGACTGGCGCCTTTGATATCCGCATATCCGCATCCTTCGGGATTAAACCTAAGGAAGAAAATAGCTGACTGCGAGCAAATACCGGAAACAAGGGTGGCGGTTTTCAATGGTGCGACAGAGGCAATCTATACGATTGCCCGATTTATCGAAAGCAATAAAGTTTATATTGCCGGCCCTACTTTCAGCGAATATGAAGCTGCCAGCACAGCTACGGGAAAGAGTATTGAAAAAATCTACTTACAAGACCTGATTACAGGAAAAGTATCCCAATTCGAAAAACGAAGTATGGTGTGGTTATGCAATCCAAATAATCCGGATGGTGTACATTTCCCGAAAAATCGGTTACAAGAGCTTATTAACTCAAATCCGGATACGTGGTTTGTGATAGATCAATCATATGCCGACTTTATAGACTTTCCGGTTATATATCCCGCTGACGCAAAAAACAATGTAATATTGGTATATTCCTTAACCAAACAATATACT
>JAVWBH010000033.1:5803-8086 GCA_036649595.1 Bacteroidales bacterium | reverse complement strand
ATTGCGTTTAGGATATGTAATTGCATCCGAAGAAGTAATTACAGCATTGGAAGGCGGCCGGATGCCCTGGTCTGTTAATGCATTGGCACTGGAAGCAGGTTGCTTTTTATTATCGCAACCTGTTGATTTCAAAAAAATACGCGCCCGGCTGCATCCTGAGGTAAAGAGAATACAGCAGGCTTTTGAATCAACCGGACAGATCGAAACATATCCATCCGACACGCATTATTTCTTATCCCGGCTCAGAACAGGAAACGCATCCTCGCTCAAAGAGTTTCTGGCACGCAAACACGGACTACTCATCCGGAATGCAGAAAATTTTGCGCCGCATTACAAAGGCTATTTCCGGATAGCCGTACAAACGCCAAAAGAAAACGACTTATTAATAGAAGCTATAAAACAGTATGATTTCAGTTTATAACCGCATATTGCCTCTTTTATTCGGATGGTTTGCAGACCGGGTCTTAGGCGATCCGGAACAATTGCCACATCCGGTAGTAGCATTTGGAAAAATTATTTCTTCCGGAGAAAAATACCTCAACAAAGGCGAAAATCGTATTCGGAAAGGAGCTCTATTTGCAATCAGTTGCATTCTACTCACCTATCTTCTTACAGAAGAACTCCTCCGACAGGCCTACCGCTTAAATGACTGGCTGGGAATCGGGATCGCTTCTGTCATTATTTTTTTCTGCCTGGCAGGAAAAACGCTTATACGCGAGGTTGAAGAGGTTTTTGCCGCAACCGAAAGAAGCACACAAGAAGGGAGAAGCCGCCTTTCGCGCATTGTCGGGCGTGATACGGGAAGTCTCACTCCGCAACAAATACGCACGGCTGCCTTAGAAACACTTGCCGAAAATCTGAATGACGGAGTGATCGCTCCGTTATTTTGGTTATGTGTATTAGGCGTACCCGGCATGATGGCTTACAAAATGGTCAATACACTCGACTCTATGATTGGTTATAAAAATGACCGATACCGTGATTTCGGAAGGTGGGCGGCTCAAATTGATGATCTTGCCAATTATATCCCGGCACGCCTCACAGCATTGCTCATGTTACTTTCGGCCGGAATACCCGCCGGAACAATCGCATTTGTCAGACAATACGGCCGTAATCACACCAGTCCGAATTCTGGTTATCCGGAAGCCGCAATGGCTGCTCTGCTGGATTGCCGTTTCGGAGGTCCGGGGTATTACTTCGGACAACCGGTAGAGAAGCCGTATATCGGAGAGACCAACCGTTTATTAACATCGGAGGATATGCGTAAAGCCGTATCCATCAATGAAAAAACAGAAATAATCATGATTCTGTGCGTATTAATCATACAATTATTCTAATGCAAAAAAAAATATCGTTCTGCCTGTTTCCGCTTCTGCTGGCAGCTTGCAGCGGAAATAACAATACTCATAAAGCAGAAATGGAAACCTATCCGGTAACCTATGCCCGCGGATTTGAAGTAAAGAAAACCTCCGATTATACACAGGTTACTATCCGAAACCCTTGGGATACCACCCGTTATCTGCAAACTTATATTCTGGTTGATAAAAACCGGCCGCTTCCGAATCCGATGCCCCGGGGTACATTGATCCGGACGCCTGTCACCCAAATAGTAACCTATGCGTCGCCTCATTGTGGCGTGCTGAATGAATTAGGCGAAATCAGCCGGGTTATCGGGGTATGCGAATCCCGGTATATCGATATTCCCTATATCAAAAAGAAGGTAGAAACAGGAGAAATCCCCGATTTAGGTGAGGCTTCTGCCCCCGATATTGAACGTTTGATAGAATTACAGCCGGAAGTTATTATGACTTCTCCCTTCCAGAATATGAGCTACGGACGGGTAGCGAAAATCGGTATCCCGCTGATTGAATGTGCCGACTATATGGAATCGACACCTTTAGGGCGGGCCGAATGGATTCGGTTTCACAGCCTTTTTATAAATAAAGAGGCATATGCAGATTCGCTTTTTGCAGAAACAGTGCGCCGTTACACCAATCTGACAAAACGAGTTGCTGCGAGTTCCATACGCCCGACTATTTTTGCAGAACGAAAAAGCGGAGCAAGCTGGTTTGTTCCGGGCGGAAACAGTTATATGGCCCAATTCTATAAAGATGCCGGCGCTCATTATTTATGGGAAGACAATAACTCATCCGGCTCAATTCCTCTCTCGTTTGAAGAAGTATTCGACAAAGCCGCTACGGCAGAATTCTGGCTATTGAAACATAACAATACGGAAGATCTGACATACGAACAGTTAAAACAGGATTTCAATCTGTATAGTGA
>JAVWBH010000033.1:0-5791 GCA_036649595.1 Bacteroidales bacterium | reverse complement strand
TTATAAGAACAAACAGATCTATGTATGCAATAGTGGTAAAGTACCCTTCTACGAAGAGATGCCTTTACACCCCGACCGGGTATTAGCAGACCTGGCCTGGATTTTTCATCCCGAACTGATGGAAGGGTATACTCCCCGTTACTTTAAAAAAATGGAAGAATAAATATGATGCGGAAAATTACACTGATAACCGGCGGCCAACGTTCCGGGAAAAGTAGTTACGCAATGCGTCTGGCGTTAAGTGAATCAGACTGTCCGGTTTATCTGGCCACATCCCGCATCTGGGATGACGAACACCGCCGGCGTATTGAGCGCCATCAGGCTGAACGCCGAACCGGGTGGGATAACAGAGAACAAGAGAAATATCTGAGTTTAGAAAAAGTAAACGGATGCACAATCGTGATTGATTGTGTTACACTCTGGTGTACGAATTTCTTTTTCGACCTGGAATCGGATGTCGACAAAGCATTAGAAGCTCTTCAAGACGAATTCTGCCGGTTTGTCACACAAGATGCTCATTTTATATTCGTCACGAATGAGATCGGACTTGGCGGCGTTTCTGAGAATCAACTACAACGCCGTTTTACCGATTTGCAAGGATGGATGAACCAATACATCGCCCGCCACGCAGATGAAGTGATATTAATGGTATCCGGCATTCCTGTAACAATAAAACAATAAACACATGCAATTTCAGATAAAGGCTCCCGACGAAGCCATTCTTCCTGAGCTGGAATTCCGGCTAAATGATTTATCAAAGCCCAAAGGCTCACTGGGACGCCTCGAATCTCTTGCCCGACAAATCGGTCTGGTACAGCAAACGCTCACTCCTGCTTTATCTAAACCTCAGAATATCATTTTCGCTGCCGATCACGGCATTGCAGCTGAGGGAGTAAGCCAATCTCCGCAGGAAGTAACGCGGCAAGTGATTTTTAATTTCCTGGCAGGCGGTCAGGGAATCAATTTCCTGACCCGACAGCATGGTTTTGACCTCAAAATCATTGATGCAGGCATAAATTTTGATTTTCCGGAACTACCGAAACTTATCAATCGCAAAATACGCAAATCAACCCGCAATTATCTGTATGAATCGGCTATGACACCCGAAGAAACAGAAAAAGCATTGCAATATGGGGCGGGAATCGTTGACATTTGTAAACAGGAGGGGTCAAATATTCTCAGCTTCGGAGAGATGGGAATTGGCAATACCTCTACTTCGGCTGTATGGATGACATTGCTTTCAGATATTACATTAGAAAAATGTGTCGGAGCCGGAAGTGGCTTGAATGATGACGGAATACGCCGTAAAAAAGAAATATTACAAAGAGCCATTTCTAATTATAATGGTTCAAAGCATGTGATGGAGGTGATCACTTATTTCGGAGGACTGGAAATGGTCATGGCTGTAGGCGCTATGTTGCGGGCTGCCGAATTAGGAATTTTAATCCTGGTAGACGGATTTATCATGACCAACTGCATGTTGGCGGCCTCGCTTATCGAGCCGAATGTAAAGCATTATGCCATTTACGGACATTGCGGAGATGAGGCCGGACATAAACTGATTCTTGATTATCTGGGTGCCGAACCGCTCTTGGCTCTCAATATGCGACTCGGCGAAGGGACCGGGGCTGTATGCGCTTATCCGATTGTTGATTCGGCAGTACGAATGCTCAACGAAATGAACACATTCAGTAATGCCCGCATCATAAAATATTTCTGATTACTTATTCTGTACAATCATCGAATCGTATGAAAAAAATCATTGCGGCACTCATCTTCTTTACCCGTCTGCCATTATATAAATGGATTGAAATACCCGGAGATCTGTATAAAAATCTGGTGGCCTATTGGTCGGCGGCAGGCTGGATTACGGCTGCTGTGACAGCGGGTATCCTTTGGCTGAGCGCACAGGTATTTCCTGAAAATGTGGCTGTCATACTGGCGTTGACCGGACGGTTACTCCTGACAGGCGGTTTACATGAAGACGGTTTAGCCGATTTCTTTGATGGCTTTGGCGGTGGCCGCACGAAAGAACAGATATTGGCGATTATGAAAGATTCTCATATCGGAAGTTACGGTGTTATCAGCCTGATTTTGTATTTCGGGCTTTGGTTCGCCCTCATTGCAGCACTCCCGCTACACCAGGCTTGTATCACAATCCTGATCGCTGATCCGGGAGCGAAATTCATATCTTCTCTCATCATAAACCGACTTCCGTATGCCCGCAAAGTCGAAGAGAGCAAAGTTCAGGTAGTCTATACCCCCATGAGCGGACTTGAATTACTTTTTTCGATGGGATTTGGTATATTACCGCTTATCTTACTGACGCGCCCGGGTAACTGGGGGGCGATCGGGGCCCCATTGCTTTTCTTCCTGTTTTTTGTCCGTTATCTCCGAAAAAAGACAGGAGGCTATACAGGCGACTGTTGTGGCGCCTTATTTTTACTGAACGAATTAATATTCATACTTGCACTAACATTTTTTTATCAATGGAACTAATTCTGATAAGACATACTGCCGTAGACGTGCCCCGTGGCGTTTGTTACGGACAAACCGACGTAGGTTTAAAACCAACCTTCGAAACAGAAGCCGCACAGGTAAGCCATACATTACAACAGATACTGACCGGACAGGCGGAAACGCCGGTTTTTTCAAGTCCCCTCTCCCGCTGTCGCAGATTGGCAGCCTTTTGCGGTTATTCCGAACCTCACATAGAACAACGGGTAATGGAAATGAATTTCGGCGACTGGGAAATGCATGTCTTCGATGAGATAAGCGATGAGCATCTGCGCACCTGGTTTAACAATTGGATTGAAGAAACACCTACCAACGGAGAAAGTTTCCGCACCATGATTGCACGCGTGGCCGACTTTATCGGCGACCTGAAAGCAAGGGGGCACAAACGTGCCGTGGTATTCACTCACGGAGGAGTTATCGCTTGTGCGCGCATTCATGCCGGACAAACAACACCCGAACAGGCCTTTGACAATCCGGCAAACTACGGCGAAATCGTCCGGCTCCATTTTTGAGGTTTTTAATTATCTTTGTACCAAATATCCTTCAATATAACCTCACGAAATGACTGAATCAAATCCGCAGCTCGAATTAGCCAACCATTTTATCCATTATACCGGGATAAATGTTTTTCTGACCGGAAAGGCAGGAACCGGAAAGACAACCTTTCTGCGGAATTTACGATTACATTCGCCCA
The DNA here is from genome assembly GCA_036649595.1 of Bacteroidales bacterium. GTDB lineage: Bacteria > Bacteroidota > Bacteroidia > Bacteroidales > JAUNSR01 > JAUNSR01. The sequence continues at coordinate 2,580 of JAVWBH010000033.1, read as the reverse complement.
AACGAATGATTGTGCTGGCACCTACGGGTGTCGCTGCCATTAATGCGGGCGGATCTACAATCCATTCATTTTTTCAGCTGCCTTTCGCACCGTATATCCCCGGGGCCCAGTCGGCAATGAATGGCAGCGGGAAACAGATGGAGAATAAATTCAACCGCGAAAAAATCAACATCATGCGGAGTCTCGATTTGTTGGTAATTGATGAAATCAGTATGGTTCGCTCCGATTTATTGGATGCGATGGATATGATTCTGCGCAAATATAAAAACCGATATAAACCGTTTGGCGGCGTACAGTTGCTCCTGATCGGCGATGTGCAACAGTTAGCACCCGTAGTGCGCGATGACGACTGGGCCATGCTCAGCCAATATTATCAATCGCCCTATTTCTTTCATAGCCATGCGCTGACGGAGTCAAAATACGTAACCATCGAGCTAAAAAAAATATACCGCCAATCCGATCCCGTATTTGTGAATATATTGAATGCCGTACGAGAAAACAGATTGGATGCGCAAACTCTCGAATTACTCAACAAGCGGTATATGCCCGATTTCGTACCGGAAGATAATTCAGGCTATATTACCCTGACCACTCATAATAATCAGGCGCAAGCGCTTAATCAGCAGAAACTGGCAGAACTGCCCGGAAAGCAGTTCTCATACAAAGCCATTATTGAAGGGAATTTTCCGGAATACTCCTATCCCACCGATGCGAATCTGGTGCTTAAACAGGGTGCGCAGGTAATGTTTGTTAAAAACGACCCTACACCCGAAAAGCGATTCTTTAACGGTAAAATCGGCCGGGTAAAAGCAATTACCGCTGCTTGCATCATTGTTGAGTGTGACGACCAAACCATCACCGTTGAACAGCAGGAATGGACGAATGCAAAATACACCATTCACCCCGATACACAGGAGATTATAGAAACCATTGAAGGTAAATTCAAACAATATCCGCTCAAAACAGCCTGGGCAATCACCATTCACAAAAGCCAGGGACTGACATTTGATCGTGCCGTTATAAATGCAGGATATGCATTTACACACGGACAGGTATATGTTGCGCTCAGCCGTTGTCGCACACTCGAAGGGCTTGTTCTGACAACCCCGATCCGTTCATCGGTTATTGTAAATGATCAGACTGTTGAGACATTCAATAAATACGTTGAATCGAATCAACCGGATACCACCTTACTGGAAACAGCTAAGGAACATTATTTCTTAGAACTGGTAGGCGAATTATTCAGCTACCGGTCTATCGCAAACCGATTACAACAACTTACTCGCTTATTGGAAGAGCATTTTTCAACAATGTATCCCGAACGCATCGCCCGATACAAACAGGCTTTGATAGATACAGAAGAACATCTTGCCCAAGTAGGTATCCGTTTCAAAAACCAATTGGCATTATTAGCGCAAGAATGGAAAAATTTTGAAGAAAACGAAGTGATTCAAGAACGTATCCGGAAAGGTGTTATTTACTTTTCGGAACATACCACCCGTATTTTGCAACCCCTGATAAGCGCGGGAATGTTTGAAACAGATAATAAGGAAATAGCCAAACATCTTGAAAAAGAATTTGATGCGCTCCGCGAAGCTGTACAGATCAAGTTTATCACGCTCGAAGCATCGGCAAACGGGTTCTCTATCAAGCATTATCTGGATAAAAAAGCGAAGGCCTCTATTCTTATTACTAAAACGAAAAAAAGTGCTACAGCAACAAAACCACAGAAGGTAGAGGTATCTTCCGACATTCAGAATCCGGGTCTTTATGTTCGCCTGAGAAACTGGCGTCGGGATATGGCTGAAGAACTCAATGTGCCTGTTTATACTATTTTCCATCAGAAAGCATTGCTGGGATTAGCAAACCGCATGCCTACCAATAAAACAGAATTATTGGCTATTCCTGGAATCGGAAAAAAAATAGCAGAAAATTTCGGGGTCAAAATCATCGAAATTATTGATGAGTACCGGGCTGACCAAGGTGAAACACTTTGGCAATAAGAGTTTGTTTATTTTCTATATAAACCTCTTATTTCACCGCTGCAAAACAGAATTACAAATGCCTGTATACCAGTTGATTTACAGGTATTTATCCTATTAATACTCAGTACATCCGGCTGTACATAATCGCTCTCCTATAAGACCGGGATGCGCACTAAAAACATTTTTAATAAAAGGTTGTTTATATAGATACACATTATTTTAATAAATCTATATAAACAACCTTTTAATAATGGCAACACCTCTAAACCTCAAGAAATGGAGAATGAAGCATAGAGTGATCCGTAATATGCATATACTGGTTCTCTTGCTGTGTTTGATACTTATTGTAATGATCTCTATCGACATCTTCCGGGATGTACCTCAGCTCACTCACCAACTATATATGAAGATTCAATTTTGGATTTGTATGGTATTCATAGCTGATTTCTTCATTGAATTTTTTCTGAGCGAGCGGAAAATACATTATCTCTATACTCACCTTTTATTTTTGCTAGTATCTATTCCTTATCTGAGTATCATCGAATATAGCGGGATTCAATTTAAGGCAGAAACAGAATATTTTTTACGGTTCATC
>JAVWBH010000032.1:0-14328 GCA_036649595.1 Bacteroidales bacterium | reverse complement strand
GTGTGTCTCTTGTCCGGACGGATCGAACTTTCAAATTAAGAATATCTTTTTTAATGTTCCCGCCCGCCGGAAATTCTTAAAATCGAATCAGACAGAATTAAGCAATATCATTTCGGAATTTGAACGTATCGCGTTGGTAAATCCCGACGTATCGTTTTCATTGTTCCATAATGAGAATGAGTTGCTCTTCTTGCCCGTAACATACCTGCGCCAACGGATCATTTCAATTTTCGGAAAAAGCCTGAATCAGCAGTTGCTTTCGGTCGAAGTAGATACCACCCTGATTTCTGTCAGTGGTTATATCGGACGTCCCGAAGCGGCCCGCAAGAAAAATGCATTACAATATTTCTTTGTCAATGGCCGTTATATGCGACATCCTTATTTCCATAAGGCGGTGATGCAGAGTTATGAGCAATTGATACCTCAGGGTGAGATGCCCAATTATTTTCTTTATTTTCAGGTAGATCCGGCAAATATTGATGTGAATATACATCCGACTAAAACCGAGATCAAATTTGAAAATGAAAGTTTTCTGTGGCAAATTATCAGTGCTACGGTAAAAGAAGCGTTGGGTAAGTTTAGCGCCGTACCGTCAATTGATTTTGATATGGCCGATGCCCCGGAAATACCAGTGTTCAAAACAGAATCAATTCAGCCGCCAAAACCGCAGTTCGACTCATCTTACAATCCTTTCCAGCAAAGTAACAACCGCCGTCCGGATCCGGATTGGCAAAAACTGTACGGAGGAGATTCTGCCAAAGTATTCTCTTCGGCTGCATCAGCAACCGGAATGCCCAAATTTGAATCTGAAATACCGAATGAGGATAATGAATTCGAAGGTGACCCGGATTATTTCCATACGGATGCCGTATTTCCTTCGGCAACAATCGACGAGTTTCCGCCGATAGAACAGGCACCCGCTAATTTCGGATCTCAGATATCTTCGCAACCGGTTTCTTCGGGAATGTCTGCCATGTCTTCTGTCTTTGGCAATGCCAAGAATGCAGATGGCGAGCATTATCAGTTTAAAGGAAAATATATCCTTACCTCTGTTAAGTCGGGACTGATGATGATTGATCAGCATCGCGCTCATCTTCGGGTATTATTCGATCAGTACATTGAGAATATTACAAATAAACAAGGTGTTTCGCAAGGTGTGCTTTTCCCGGAAATGATCACTTTTGCTCCGGCCGATATCCCTGTACTCGAAAGTATCCTGGATGATTTGCATTTTCTGGGATTCGATCTGAATAATATGGGCGGCTGTACATATGCCATGAATGGTATCCCTGCCGGAATAGAGGGTCTGGATGTAACAGGACTGATTCATTCGATGGTTGCCACCGCGAAAGAAAAAGGCCGGGATGTAAAAACCGATATGCATGAGCTGATCGCGCTCTCATTGGCCGAAGTGGCGGCTATTCCTTATGGGCAAATGCTGAATATGGATGAGATGGAGAAATTGATCGACGATCTTTTTGCCTCTTCTTCACCCAATTATACACCAGACGGGAAGTTGATTTTATCGGTGATTACGAATGATGAAATCGCAAAACGCTTTAAATAATTTTCGACTAACCTGTAATCCTTACTGTAAATGAAATACGGAATTGCGCTTACGCCGGTTATCCCGATGCGCGCACAAGCGGCCGAAGAATCAGAAATGACGAATCAGCTGTTATTCGGAGATACATTCCGGATATTAGAAGAAAAACCACGCTGGTTTCTGGTAGAAAACCTCTTTGACGGAGATACCGGATGGATAGACTGGAAAATGGCTACGCTGCTGGATGAACAAGAACTTCTCGATCTGCAGCAGAAACCGTTGCATGTAGTGCGATTGCCGGTAGCCGACATTAAGCGTAAGGGGGATAAACATCCTATCCGTATTGCAATGGGAACGGTATTACCCGGTTACAATCCCGCTTCTCATTCGTTTGAAATAAACGGAACGCATTTCTCAATTACCCCCCGGGCAGTCATGGAGGTGGTTCCGTCGCATATAAAGGCTTTGTTACGTACGGCAGAATTATATATGAATACCTCTTATTTGTGGGGCGGCCGTAGTATTTTCGGAGCAGACTGTTCTGGCTTTGTACAGATTGTCTACCGTATGCATGGTATTGATTTGCCTCGTAATGCGCGCCAGCAGATTATGCATGGCGTGCCGGTAGCTTCTTTTGAAGAAGCATATCCCGGAGATCTTGCCTTCTTTGCCAAACCCGACGGCCGTATTACGCATGTCGGTATTGTCTTTACTCCCGATACAATTATCCATTGCTCGGGAGATGTACATATCGATAAGTTGACAGCCGGGGGGATCTGGAGTGACCGCTTACAGTGCTATACCCATTCAGCTCCTATTTTGCGTCGTTTTCCGGAACTCAACCGGAGAAGATAATTAAATCCAGTTTGTGTGTACGCACACACTTTTCTTTCTTTTTTCTTTTTATTGCTGATTTATTCTCTATATTTGTGAATGTGTACGCACACACATTCTATTTTAAGATGAAAGAAGAGAATACTATTATACGAATCAGCGATATAGCCCGGCTGGCAGGTGTTTCTGCCGGGACCGTCGACCGCGTTTTACATAATCGTGGGCGGGTTTCGGACGAGAAACGGGCGAAGGTGGAGCAAGTGCTTCAGGAAATCAATTATCGGCCTAACCCCCTGGCCCGTACCCTGGCTAATAAAAGAAAATACCGTTTTATAACCCTGACCCCCGAATATCGTTCGGGAGAATACTGGGAACAAGTGAATGACGGTATCCGGCATGCCGCGCAAGAGCTCACCGACTTTAATATTACCGTTGACCAGGTGTATTTCGACCAATATGATCAATTATCCTTTTCTTGCCGGGTTGAAAAATTACTGCAGCAGGAAGTTGACGGCGTGGTGATTGCCGCTCTCTTTGATAAAGAAACCATTGCACTTTCCGAAAAGCTCGATAATGCCGGCATTCCTTATGTTTTTATTGATTCAAACATAGAAGGTTGCCATAACCTCACCTACTTCGGGGTCGACTCGTATCAGAGCGGAAAGGTTGCGGCACGTCTGATGTTGCAGGATGAAAAGTTCGGAATGACATTACTCTCTGTTTTATACGAAGGCGAAAATGGCGAGCTGTCATTACAAAGCCGATTAAGAGAAAAAGGATTCCGCGATTACCTGTCTGAAAACGGTTATCACGGTACATGCACGTCATTGCTCCTTCGTCCGCACAGACATGCCGGAAATAAAGATCTGCTTTCGGCAACAGTTGCAGAAACAAACCCAGAAGGGATTATCGTTTTTAATTCGCGTATTTACGAGGTCGCAGAGATGCTTACTGAGGCCGGCGGTATTCGCAGGCGTATGATTGGCTATGACCTGATCGATGCCAATAAGCAGGCTTTGCTTGACGGCAAAATTACCTATCTGATTGGACAACGTGCCGAAATACAAGGATATGATGCTGTAAAAGCCCTGAGTAACCGGATCATTTTCGGCGAAACCATTGAAAAAATACATTTTATGCCGATCGATATTTTGCTTCGCGAAAATGTAGCCTATCACCATAACTTCAATCTGTAAAACATACTTATTCTTAACTCATACATCATGACAAATTTATTTGACATTACAGGAAAAGTGATCCTGATTACCGGAGGAGCCGGAATACTTGGTACATCCATGGCAAAATATTTGGCTGCACAAGGAGCCCGTGTGGTGATCCTTGATCGCAATGCCGTTTTAGGCGAAGCATTGGTTGCCGAAATCAAGAATGCAGGCAATGAAGCTTCTTTCTTTATGACCGATGTAATGGATGCGGCTGTTCTGGAAGAGAACCGTTCTGCTATTTTGGCGAAATATGGTAAAATCGATGCTTTGATCAATGCTGCCGGCGGAAATATGGCCGGTGCGACTATCGGGCCGGATCAGACATTCTTCGACCTTGATACCGAAGCTTTTAAAAAAGTGGTGGATCTGAATCTTTTCGGTACCATTCTTCCTACGCAGGTATTTGCCAAGGCTATGGTTGAGGCAGGCGAAGGAAATATCATCAACGTATCTTCCGAATCCGCTCTTCGCCCGTTGACACGCGTAGTCGGTTATGGCGCTTCAAAAGCGGCAGTAACCAATTTTACCAAATATATGGCCGGCGAAATGGGTATTAAGTTCGGTGATAAATTCCGCGTAAATGCCATTGCTCCGGGCTTCTTCCTGACAGAGCAAAACCGTGCCCTGATGACTAATCCCGACGGATCATTATCACCTCGTGCCGAATCTGTAGTGGCGCATACGCCATTCCGCCGACTCGGACAGCCGGAAGAACTGCTTGGCTCTGTTCATTACCTATTAAGCAATGCCTCTACTTTCGTTACCGGTACGGTACTGGTTATTGACGGCGGATTTGATGCATTCTCAATTTAATCATTAAATAAGAAGTAAGAAGATATGATATTATGTGAACAAACATGGCGCTGGTACGGACCGAATGATCCCGTATCACTATGGGATATCCGGCAAGCAGGTGCTACCGGTATTGTAAATGCATTGCACCACATTCCTAACGGCGAAGTATGGACTGTTGATGAGATTATGAAACGAAAAGAGATGATCGAAGCAGCAGGATTGAAATGGTCGGTGGTAGAAAGTGTACCGGTACATGAGCATATTAAAACCCAAACGGGCGATTTTAAACAATATATCGAGAATTACAAAGAGTCTATCCGTAATCTGGCTGCGTGCGGTATTAAAGTGATTACCTATAACTTTATGCCGGTATTAGACTGGACCCGTACCAACCTGGCATATGAAATGCCCGACGGCTCGCGTGCGCTGCGTTTTGAACGTGCCGCATTCATGGCCTTCGACCTGTTTATCCTGAAGCGCCCGGGTGCAGAGAAAGACTATACGGCAGAAGAGATTGCAACAGCGAAAGCTCGTTTTGAATCAATGACTGCTGATGAAGTTGAACTGATTACCCGTAATATCATTGCCGGGCTACCCGGATCGGAAGAGTCGTTTACCCTTGCTCAGTTTCAGCAGGCACTCGACCGTTATGAAAATGTAGATGAAGAAACCCTGCGTAACAACCTGATCTATTTCTTACGCGAAATTTGTCCGGTTGCCGATCAGGCAGACGCACAATTGGTTATTCACGCCGATGATCCTCCTTATGCGATTCTGGGCTTGCCTCGTATCATGAGTACCGAATCTGATTTTAATAAAATTATTGAGGCTGTGCCGAATAAATCGAACGGTCTTTGTTTTTGTACCGGTTCATTTGGCGTACGTGCCGATAATGACCTGCCGGGAATGATGCGCCGTCTTGGCGACCGGATCAACTTCGTACACTTGCGCGGTACGACCCGTGATGAAGACGGAAATTTCTATGAAGCAAATCACCTGGAGGGAGACGTTGATATGTATGCGGTTATGAAAGAGATGCTGTTGGTTGAAAAACGCCGCGGTGTGTCTATCGCTATGCGTCCTGATCACGGCCATCAAATGATTGACGACCTGAAAAAGAAAACGAATCCGGGATACTCATGTATCGGCCGTTTACGCGGTTTGGCTGAGTTACGCGGATTGGAATTGGGTATTGCCAAATCACTCGAAGAAGCAAAATAAAACCGGAGCGATCCGTTATTAAAGAAAACGCCTGCAACCTGATTTAATTAATAATCGGTTACAGGCGTTTTTTGTTACTTGTTCTATCGGCGACAAGTTTCGGATTCGGAGCATCCATACGTGCTAAATGGGTCATTCTCTTTTTATTATTCGTAAAAAAGCAGTAAATTTAAAATTGTATCGATCTCTTCATCCCTGTATTCTATGAAAATACTTTTTTTAGCGCGTACAGATAATTGTACGACTCAGATGGCTCATGGTTGGCTGTCGTTGTTTGATGATACATTAACGGTTTGTACGGCAGGAGTGATTTGCGCCGGTCGGCCGGATCCCCATGCAATCGCCGTAATGAAAGAGGCCAATGTAGATATCAGCCGGTACACATGCGACGAAGTCGGAAAATATGTGTCGCAAGATTGGGATTACGTAGTTTCGGTAGTGGGAGATGCCCTTCGGGGGCAGGTGCCCTTTACCGGATGGATCGGCCAACGGCTTTATTTTGACCTGCCTGATCCTTCGCAGCAGAGCGGCCCGGCAGTACAGTTACATGCGGATTATCTTTTAGCATGTAATGAGATTCGCGACCGCATTTTCGATTTCTACCTTCGTGAATTATTAGGAAAGGAAATATTGGGAGCAGACAGCTGCGGCATAGAATGCGACCTTTAGGTTTTATTTTCCGAGTACCAGTTCTTTCCGGATTTTTTTCGCTTCTTTTTTTGACAACTCACGGCTCCAGCTTACCCGTTTCGAACGGTCGCTTCCTGGGCCGCTATTGTTGTATTCGTAATACCGGGCACTCTTTTCATTTTCTGATTTTCCCCAGTTATGCCATCCCAGGGGACGGATATGAGATCCCATTTCGCAATTCATGAAGATAACAGCCGAATGCGCACGCCACGGACGCCCCAGATACACCTGATCTATTCCCTGATCGGCAGTCAGCCGGCAATTATTGAAAATATACCCGTATGGTTTATAGGCCGGCGTAGAAGCAGCGGTGATATAAGAATTTCGTTTACTGTGTATTTCGCATTTTTCGAACCACACGGTTGCCGGGCCGAAAATAAAATCGGTTGTCCCTTCGATATAACAATGCTCGAAATATTGACGAGACATCTCGTTTCCGTTGAATACGGTATCCTGGAATCCCAAAAATCTGCAGTTTCGAAAAGCGGCACGGTCTGATTCTACATGGAGTGCCACTGCCTGTCCGATTTGCGGCGCATCATTTACAACCGTTAGGTTCTCCATCTCAAAACCGATGCCTTCAGCCTTGAGGGTATATGTCCGGAAAGTACCCATCTTGTTCAGATTCGCATGATCATTGTGTGTGATGATTGTCGCATCGCGCTCTTCTCCCCGTAAGGTGATATTTGTTTTCCACTCGGGGCAAACAATTTTTTCGTGATATACACCTTTTTTGATGAAGATCACGGTTCTTCCCTCGGGCCGATAATCGCGGACCGAAAAAATCGCTTCCTGAATAGACGTGAAATCACCCGATCCGTCTGGTGCTACTATAATATCACCTTGTTGAGCCGAGAGTGTAAACCTAAAAATTAATGTGAGAATGAAGAGAAAACAGAAGCGTATCATAAGGATTATTCATTATTGTATTTGTAAAGACGCCTAAAATAAAGGAAAGTACTCACATTGCGTGTTAAAAGCGTGTTTTTTGTCGGGCTGTAAGGGGCTTATTTATACTCCCTATACCCTCTTTTAAAACCTCCTATACCCTCGTTGAAAAATCCTCCGGAGGTTTGCTTCTTAGCTTCCGCGGAGACCGCCTTTAGCTTCCGGAAGCGTTGAAGCAAACCTCCGGAAGCGTTGAAGCGGCTCTCCGGAAGCTAAGAACGGTCTCAGTGGAGAGGTTGTGAACCACACTATAGGGCGAATTAAAAAGGAGATTAAACAAAATGAGCCCGGTACAATATCCGGGCTCATTCACATATAAATCAATGATTAATAAATAACTTTTGTTGTCTGATTACCTGTTTGTACAATATAAATGCCTTTTGCAGGTAAGTTGATCCGGTGGGTACCCACAGGCAGCATAGCCCGGTAAATGGTTTTTCCATTTATCTGCATAATCTGTGCAGATACCGGCGTTGCTGTTGAAACAGATAATTGCCCCCCTATGACAGAGATGGTAATTTCAGAATGTTCTTTTCGGTCTGTCATTCCGGTTGCCGTTGTTGTTTTGGCTGTGATCAGATTAGAATAAGGTGTTTTTATGTCGCCGGAATGGGCCATCACGGTATAATAATAAGTTTTGTCGCTCTCTAAGCCTGTTATTACGAATGATGTTTGTGATGCGTCCAGTATTTCTTCGGCAACAAAACGGCGTACCGGGCCGGTTGCATCCATGTGGTGCGTGCCGGCACCTGTCACATAATCTTTCGGATATTCGCTCCATTCGGCCGGATAAAATTTTTGTTGAGGTGCGTATACATTCGCTTTTCGGTAAAACGTCTTATCCTGCCCCCATACTTCCGTATTGTCTTCATAGCCTATCAGGTCGATCAGTTGGCCGTTTTTAAATAAACCGATGGCATCGTTTCCGGTAAAATACAGAATAGATCCGGCATTTGAATATCCGATGATGGTATCGGCGGCTTCTTTTAGTTCTGTCAGTTTTGCATTCGCGTCAGTCAGCAGATAGGTTTCGCCATGTGCCAATAAACGGTTCGGAAAGGTAAATTTATTTTTATCGATCCCGCCCATGCCGTTATTTTCCATGAAAATAGCATATTCGGCAAGATTTACGGCTTTTCCGGTTCCGTTATATATTTCGATGGCCCGGTTATTACTATATCCCTCTACATATTTGGATATAAATAGTTCGGTTGCCTGTAACGGGGCTTCTTCGAGCGTATATGCTTTCAATAAATAAGCTTCGGCTCCGGTTAATGCATTCCAGTTACACCGGAAAGATTGTTCTGTAATGTCGGTTGCCGCTAAAGCAACGGGGGTAGTGATGCGCGATTTGCCTCGCAGATTGATTGGATGAACGAAATTATCCTGATCGGTTACTTCGATCATTTCTTCGTGTTTACCGGCAAAAAGGGGAGTATAGGTAATTTTCAGCTGACCGCCGGTCAGATCGTTCCAGTTGTGTTTTTCAATTGTAAAATGAGAAGGAGAAGAAAGCGGGTTGATGCGGATCGGAGTAGTTTGGTTGACGCCGGTTACGGTAATGTAAGCAGAATGTGGAGTATCGGTAGTCAGACGATCCGCGAATTGGTGCCAGTTGGTAGAAAGAGTCAGGTGAGAAGCGGGGGTGTCAAGTAATTCACTGATTGTGATTTCGGAAATAAAGAAGCGTGCATAGGAGCCTTTCGAACTGCTGAATTTTATTTTTGCTCCTTGTTTTACATGGTCAAAATAAACTTCATAAGGGGCGAGACTACGGTCTGCAATGTTTTCGCGGGTAAGAGCTACGGGTTGAAGAGTGGCCGGGTCGCCGTCAATTGAAACATGTAAGGCTGCCGTGTCTTTGAGCCATGCCTGCGCTTTAAAAGTTACTTTGATGCGGGTAGCTCCGTTTTGTTGATCGGCAAAATTCAGAGCCGGCGTTGTCAGTCTGCCGTCGGTAACTTTATCACCTAATTTTAAGGCACGTTCGCTTTCATAGGTCTGAAAGTTACTAAACCCCTGGTTGTCCGCTTTCTCATCGAGATTCAACTTCTTGTCTTCAAAGAAGAAACCTCCTCCGGCATTCTCGGAGCGATAGTTACGGAATGTTTCGATAAATACGGGTGAATAAGATTGTGCAAACAAAACAGGATGAAAACACAATAGGCAAATTAAAAAGAGTAGATTTTTACTCATTGTTTTAGTTAGTTAAATTTTTAATTCGCATACAAACTTAGTGCATGTTTATTACAAAAATGTTATAATAACGTTTTGTTAACACTAATTCCGATAATTGAACTAATTACTCGATTTTACTCCGAAAACGGTTATCTTTGCTCGGTATTTATTCATTAATCATTAAAAGGTATATTGTAGAGATGGAAAAGAAGCAGATCAGCTATGTTCCGCAAGGGGGAGTATGTTCGAAAAAAATTCGAATAGAAGTTGCGTCGGGATTAATAGAAAATGTGCAGATTGAGGGCGGCTGTCATGGCAATTTGCAAGGATTGTCAGCCTTGTTAAAAGGGATGGCGGTTTCTGAAGCTATTTCACGTATGTCCGGTATCGATTGCCGGGGACGCGGTACCTCTTGTCCGGATCAGATTGCAAAAGCATTGATGCAGTTATAAGAACGGATCTTCGGGTGTTTAATTGGCTATTTGCCAACGGTTTGTGCCATAATGAACTGAAACCGTTCCGTATCGAGTCTGAGCAGATTTAATAAAGCCGGTATTTCTACGCTGCCTCTGACAACAACTTTCAATCCTTCGGCGGCACAGTAGAGATACACGTTCTGACTATTGTGGCCGGCATCGATTGAGGCTATCTGCAAGTTATTGTGTTTTGCTAAATCTGCAATATAAATCAGATTTAGCGGAGCATCTGTTACAAAAGACTGAATGCCGGTTGCTTCCATGTAATTCCCTTCTAATACTGGTTCGAGGAGGTGTTTTCGGTTATTATATTTATAGATTCCGTTTTTCAAAGCCGCATAGATTTGTACCGGATATAATGCCCGGGCGGAAGGAGCCGTCGTACGCAATGTATCATTAGCTCTGTTTAAGCCGTTGGCGGCCCATAATACTTCAGATAACTGTTGCAATGAAAGATTCTCTTTTGTAAAATCGCGATCAGATCTTCTGTTTTTTAAGGCTGTCATCAAGGAAACCGATTTTGTCAGGTCGGGTGAAACAAGTCGGATTGTATCAAATTGGGTGAGTGTCATCGGAGCCGTAACAGAGTCGCTTTCTTTATTGACAGAAGGATAGGTACATGCGGTAATAAGAGAAAGTAGCGCGATCAGAACAGCAGATGGACTATGTTTCATTCTTGAAAAGAAGTTTATTTTTTAAAAATTAGCGCGTAAATATACAAAATTACTAAACAAGTGGTGCTGTCTGATGTAAGATTACCTGAAATCAAGAATGATTATAATCAAAGCGATTGCTTCTCGGGAAAAATGCAGGGATCGAATCGGAGCGGTGAAGTTGACGGCGCATCCGATAACCGGCGAAATAAGAATAAGTTTTTTAAGGCTTGCCGGGAGAATGGGGATAAAAAAATACCTCCGGATCAACCCGTTAAAGGTGATCCGGAGGTAATATATGCATGAAATCCGTGAGATTATACGCCCATAGATGTCAATACGTTCAGAATTTTTTCGTCTGCTTTTCGGTTAGCTTCATTGTAATCTGCGCGGTCTTTCAAATCGCCTAATACTTCAACATAGAATTTGATTTTAGGCTCAGTTCCCGACGGACGTACAGAAACCTTTGTACCATCTTCCGTGAAATACTGTAAAACATTTGATGTGGTCGGCATATCCAGTGTGAATACTTCATTTTCAATCAGATCCTGACCTTTCAACGAAGCGTAGTCTTTGATAAGGATCACTTTAGAACCGGCAATCTCTTTCGGAGGATTGTTGCGGAAATTAATCATCATCGCTTCGATTTCTTCTGCACCCGATTTACCTTTCTTCACAACAGAAATACCTTTTTCCTTACCAAATCCATAAGTAAGATAGATATCCTGAATCATTTCGAACAGGCTCTTACCGTTATCTTTCGCCCAGGCTGCAATTTCGGCCATTAAAGAGCAAGCTGATACCGCATCTTTATCACGACAGAATTCTTCGGCCATGAAGCCGTAGCTCTCTTCGCCACCGCCGATATATTTTTTCTTACCTTCATTTTCACGAACAACGGCAGCGATCCATTTAAATCCGGTATAACAGTCGAACATCTCTACATTGTTGCGTTCGGCAATTGTTTTGATCAGCTCGGTCGTTACAATTGTTTTTACGATATATTCATTGCCGTTGATCCATCCTAATTCGCGGTAACGGGTGATGATATAGTTCAGGAAGATCATAACGATCTGATTCCCGTTAACCAATACCCATTCGCCGTTATTGTCTTTTACGGCAATACCGATACGGTCGGCATCCGGATCCGACGCCATAACCAGGTCGGCATCTGTTTCTTTTGCTTTTTCAATCGCCATGCTTAATGCAGCCGGTTCTTCCGGATTTGGCGAGTGTACGGTTGGGAAATCGCCACTTGGCACATCTTGCTCCGGTACATGGATAATGTTGCGGAAGCCCCAATTTGTCAATGAGTCAGGAATCATTTTTACTCCTGTACCATGGATTGGCGTATAAACGATCTTAATATCCGCATTCCGTTGAATAGCCTCCGGACTTAGGGATAATGTTTTGATGTTTTCCAGGAATTTGCGGTCCATCTCTTCACCCAAGCTGACAATCAGGTCAGGATTTCCTGCAAAACGGATATCTTTTACCGAGCGGATTTTATTTACTTCGGCAATAATATTTTTATCGTGCGGAGCAATTACCTGCGCACCGTCGTTCCAGTACACCTTGTAACCGTTATATTCTTTCGGGTTGTGAGATGCAGTTACGATAACACCACTCTGACATCCTAATTCGCGGATTGCGAAAGATGTTTCCGGCGTAGGGCGCATATCTTCAAAAAGATATGCCTTGATACCATTGGCTGTAAAGATAGCAGCTGCGGTTTCGGCAAACAGACGGCTGTTATTACGACAGTCATGTCCGACAACGACGCTGATTTCTTCTTTACCGGCAAATTCTTTTTTCAGGTAGTTTGCCAATCCCTGAGTAGCAGCTCCTACTGTATATTTGTTCATGCGGTTGGATCCGGCACCCATGATGCCGCGAAGGCCTCCGGTTCCGAATTCAAGGTCTTTATAAAACGATTCGATTAACTCTGTTTTATCGGCGTTCTCCAACAATTTTTTTACTTCTTCGCGGGTTTCAAGATCATAGCTTTCATCTAACCAGCTTTGTGCTTTCGCGGTTACTTCGCGGACTAATTCGTCGTTTGCCATATTTACTATTTTTTGAAATAAAAAATCCAGATTTATAAGTATGATTATTTAAACGGGATATTTTTGTCAAAATTACAGAAAAACATCTCTTCGTTCATATATACAAATATACTAAAAAATGACTGGATAAAAATAAGTTATAAGTGTAAAATCTACGTGCTCCTTGTTGCGGAATACATAGGTGTATTCATGTGTAAAAATGATATATATCCGCAAATATAATTTAAAATTTGAATTAAGGAAAAGAGTTGAAATTTATAAGCTGTAAATTCGGGCTCAGAACGAGTGGGATAAATTGCTGATTTTTAATTTAAAGTGCTGTATGGAAAAAGATTCGGGGACAACGAAGTATAAAGTTATCTGTGGTTATTTATTAACTATATTGCTGTTTTTGTTCTCATTACTGCTTATTTATCAACAGTTGCGGCCGCTTGTTTTTCAAACGCCGGTTCAGGCGCAGGATAATCAGAAAATCTATATGGCGGGGAATACGCTGACCGGTTTGTATGAAGCGGAGGCACTGGGTAATGTTTTTATACAGAGTGGCTGGAAACAACATCTGGATGAATATATGGACCGGGTGCAGGTTGTTAAATCTATGCTTGATTCGATGAAATGTTATTCCGATCAGCCTGATCAGATTAAACGAATCGATTCGATCGAGCTGTTGATGGACCGTAAGGTAAGCATGTTGCGCGAAATCGCTGTGGTAAAACACACATTCGAGCCTGATTCGATCTATTTACAGACCATTGAACAGATGCGTATTAATAAAAATCTGGTAGAGGTACGTCCCAATGTATATACCCGCGAGATAACAACGCTCGACAGTACATATCTGAAAGGGGAAAAGCGTAAACGCCGTTTTTTGTTTTTTTCTACTACCGTACCCGATTCAACACTCAAAGTAACCATTTCGCATCATACCATCGTTGATACCATACAAATGGCCGAACCTGTGCAAACTCAGGATTCAATGATTCAGATGCTTGAAATGGCATGGGAAGAGTTGCAGCTTGAGAAACAACGGATGAATCAGCAACTCGGGCGCAGAGAACATGCCCTGAGTATCCAGAGCACGACTATCTCCAACCATATCCGCCGCCTGTTGAATGATTATGAACGTCAGGAGGTGGCCGATTCTATCCGTAAAAGCAAATACAGAGAGCAACTTTTGAGGGATACAAGCCGTACCATCGGTATTATCGCCCTGATCTCGCTTTTAATTATTTTCCTTTTATGTATTTATATATTGCGCGACCTTTCGCGCAGTCAGCACTACCGGAATAAACTGGAAGAGGCAAACCGGTATGCCGATTGGTTATTGCAGGCCCGCGAGCGGCTGATCCTGACGGTAACGCACGATATTAAGTCGCCTATTCATGCGATTAAGGGCTATATTGATTTGTCGGAAGAGGAGCGAGATCCGGAAATGCAGCGTTCATATCTTGAACATATGAAAGGCGCAGCAAATCAGATCCTGGATCTGGTATCGCAACTACTTGATTTTACCCGTTTGGAGAAGAAAGAGATTCAGCCTGTACAGCATCCTTTTGAGCCTTATCAGCTTTTCTGCGAAATTATTTCTACATTTCATCCGATTGCCATTCAGAAACAACTGGAACTGGTGGCCGATCTCGATCCGAGTCTTCGTGTTGCTGTTTTGGGCGATCCGGTACGTATTCGCCAAGTCGTTTC
>JAVWBH010000031.1:10813-14338 GCA_036649595.1 Bacteroidales bacterium | reverse complement strand
ACGGAGTGGATCTCCGGACGGTTTTTCAACGTGGGCATAGGAGATTTTCAAACAGAGTATGCGTTGCTTCGACAATGATTGAAGTAGATTTTATGTACCCTACTCTTCTGCTAAAGAAACGGGCTTTCCGATGAACTGATTTAAAAGACACAAAAAAACCGTCATAAATACAACTAACATATTGATTTATGATGGTTTATCTTAAGAATAACCTAAAAGAAGGACTTTTTCAGTGCCCTCGTCTCTCCGGAGGGTTTTTCAAACAGAGTATAGGAGCTTTTGAAACAGGGGATAGGGAACTTTTGAACAACAAAAGAGAGTGTACCTTTTGGCACACTCTCCTGATAGTTTTCCTGTATTGATAATTAGATTGAGAGCCGAAAGCGGGAGTCGAACCCGCGACCTTTGCATTACGAATGCAGTGCTCTACCAACTGAGCTATTGCGGCAGAAGAACAATCTTTCTTCAATACAAAAATGTAAAATTTAATTGAGTTTTGAAAGAAAAAATTTAAAATAGTTATCCTTTTAACAATTAGGTTTTCAATCAAGACTCACTTGCGCAAATACCGGAAAATGATCTGAAGGGTAACGCATTTCTTTTGAATCAGTTAACACTCCATATTTCTTTACAGAAACAAGGTCATTGACGAAAATATAGTCAATCCGATAAAGAGGGGTGCTATTCCATTTGAAATTATTGAATGTTTGCTCCGGGCCATAAGTCCCTGTTTCTGAAACAACAGCCGCATCCCGAAGAGAAGCAGAAAGAACTTTTATCGGTTCAGAAGTGGGCTCGGAATTCAAATCACCTACAAAAACAGTCGGCAAACCTTTCGCTATTTCATTAATTTTAGCAACAACCATTTCTGCAGATTTCAGTTGAGCCACCGCACCCTCATGATCGAAATGGGCAGAGAAAAACAGGAACTCCTTACCCGTTTTATTTTCTTTTAATTTCGCCCATGAACAAATCCGGTTACAACACGTCGCATCCCATCCTTTAGAAGGGACCTCCGGTGTTTCGCTAAACCAGAAGTCGCCTTTATCAAGTACCGAAAACCGATCGTTACGATAAAATACAGCAGAATGCTCGCCTGCCCGGTCGCCGTCATCGCGCCCTTTACCGACATAAGAATACTCGGCCATCTGAGCCAACACATCCATCTGCTCGGGCAATGCCTCTTGTACTCCGAATACTTCAAACTCATGAAAACGGATAAGTGATTTTACATTTTCAGCTCGATATGGCCAGGCATTAAGACTATCGGACTTCGTATTCAGTCGTAAATTAAACGAAGCGACATTTACAGATACGGGCTCATTCTGTGAACAAGAGATCATCAACAAAGCGCTAAACAACAAACATGCGATTTTTTTCATTCTATCTGATTCTAATCTTTAAAACTTAACGATTTTAGCAACCCATCCTCCGCCGGGAGCCATCTGGATATTCATTTTTCGATCTGCCGGTACCGGAATAATCTCCTTTACATAATCCGTTGCCGTACGATCGGCATTAATACCATCTTTAAAAATCACCATCCGATAATTTCCCTCATCTAAAAACGATAGATCGAGTTCCATGGAACGTTTGCTCCAATCGTTCAAAGCTGCCACATACCAGGAAGAGCCTTTTCTACGCGCAATGGTAATGTATTTAGTGATCTCACTCGGCATAGCATGTGTATCGTCCCAGATAGTCGGAATAGCCGCAATAAACTCGGTACATTCAGGCTCCTTTTCATAGCTGGTAGGCGCATCACACAACATATTCAACGGAGATTCAAAAACGACATAAGTAGCCAACTGCCGGCAGCGTGTGCCCTGGCTCATTGCTTTATGACTGATCGGCCGATAAGCCCCCTTTGCCGCATTGCGCATTGCACCCTGTGTATAGTCGACGCATCCCGATACCATGCGAATAAACGGGAAAGTCAGATCGTATGTCACCTGATCATAATTATTAGGACTCCATTTTAATTGCTCGAGTCCCATTACACCTTCAAAATTGATTACGTTCGGATAAGTTCGTTGAATACCAAAAGGCTTACAGCATCCATGAAAGTCAATCAGCATTTTATGGTCGGCACAAATTTTAGCCGCATCCCACATAAAGTTGATCATTGGCTGGTCATCGCGATCAAGGAAGTCTATTTTAAAACCTTTAATACCCATATCGGCATAATGTTTGGTTACTTTTTCCATATCACGGTGATAAGCCCAATAACCTGCCCATAAGATTAAGTCCACATTTCGCTGTTTGGCATAGCTGACCAGTTCTTTGAGGTCGATTTCGGGAATTACCTGCATCAGATCGGCCTTTTTATTTACCGCCCATCCCTCATCAAGAATCACATATTCTATACCATTACGAGAAGCAAAGTCGATGTAGTATTTATAAGTTTGGTTATTGATTCCGGTACGGAAGTCAACGCCTTCCAGATTCCATGCATTCCACCAGTCCCAGGCTACTTTTCCGGGTTTAATCCAACTAGGGTCGCCGATCACAGAAGGAGCCGAAAGCGTATAAGCCAAATCGTTATTCAATAAATCGCCATCTTTTTCGGTAATAGCGAAGATACGCCATGGGTATGCCCGGTTACCGGACGTACGCGCAATAAATCCGTCACGTTCTTTTACCATCTGCTGCAACATGTTATGTCCACCCTGCTCGGTTACTTTCGGCACAGTAGCATATTCACCTTTCAGCATAAACTGATCGGGGGTATTTAATACAAACATACCCGGATAATCCTGCAAATCAGTCTCAAGAATACATACATTTTTTCCGGTTGGTGTTTTTGCAAGAAACGGCAGAATAGAGAGCCGGTTATGATTCAGTTGGGTGAGAGGCTTGATATCATACGTATTTTCAAATGAGTTTAGATATTGGTTTTCAACCGGCTCATTCGTACGGCGGTTTCCGTAGGCAGCATACCCAATGGTTTGATCCGGAAATACATAATTGGCAATCTCATTTTCTACAAATACAGAATCACCCAGACTGGTTGTAAAACGATAGGCCACCCCGTCATCAAAACAACGCACCACCAAAGCATAATCATTTTTAAAACGGATAGTCACCTCATTTCCTTTCTTGTGGATCAATTCTTTCTTATAGATCGGAGTAGTGATTTTTTCGGTTATCACCTGCCGTTTGATATCTTTCACTTGCGGATTTTCGCCTAATACCGCATAATTTCTGAGTTTCATCCCAATCGCCGACGGAGCCAGAATAACTTCGGATCCCGAAAAAACAGATAGTCGCAACTGATCTCCGGCTTCTACTTCAGCCGTGAGAGTTTTGTCGGGAGAATTTAATGTGATCTTTTTCTGAGCCGGTAAAAGTCCCGGCACGAAGCATAAGGTTAATAAGCAAATTTTGAAATTCATATAACTGGTTTTTTATGATAAGATTCAATTATTTTTTTTGTCCGAAAAGATTAAACTCTGCGATAGAAACATTTGCCCCGCGGTTACTGCCATCCAAAACTATCCGTGCATACCGGGCCTCCACATCTTC
>JAVWBH010000031.1:8306-10803 GCA_036649595.1 Bacteroidales bacterium | reverse complement strand
GGAAAAACAAAAGAGGTTGCTTTTACCCAGTTTTCCTTATCGGTACTAAATTCGAGATATCCGCTTTTCAAGTCGTTAAAGAATTTATCTGTCCGTCGGGATATATCCACTGATGAAACAGTACAACTGCTGCCTAAGTCTATTACGATGCTGTAAGGCATCGCAGGCACCGGAGTCGGGCTGTATTGGTTATGCCAGAAAGTCGTTATGTCTTCATCAATCATTAACTCTACCGGATTTGATCCTTGTACCGATGAACAAGATACAAACGACCATTTTGAACGATCGAGTTTATCCTGAATATTCAAAATTCTCAAAACAAGAAAATTGCGTTCATCGTCAATTTTAAACATTGACGTAGCATTTAATACTACCGGAATCGCAAATTCGCCATATGGTAATTTCGTACGGTCAATAACCATCCGGACAGTTTGGTGATCCTTTCCTTTTTCAAATGCAGTACGCCCTTTTAGTTGAAAAGATTCTGCAGGAGCTATTTGATAGTCGGTATTATTAAGATCATTCCAAAGATCCAGCATATCTGCCGAGGTATCAAAAGAGAAGTCAAAATCCCATTTATTATTAAAACATGTTTTTACAGGTATCAGTATTTCAATCAGATTACCACTACGTGGATTTAAATTGTGATTTTCGATTCCCGTACGCTCCAGTGCGATAAGGGCCTCCTTTACCTGAGGAATAAGTATTAGTTGCTGCTTCTCTTTATTTATCTCACAGACTCCGTCGTTTTCAATATCTAAAGGTAATACAACATCCGTTAAATTATCAGCTTCAATGGCTTCTGTTTTAAATTTAATTTGAAAAGAAGTGCTTTTTTGTTCTTTCGACAAGGTACACTCCGTTTTTATCAATGTATAATATTGAGGAGGCAGGATTGTATAATTAACGCCAAAAGCAGCTTCATATTCATCCAAAATCGCTTCATTTACCTGAAGCCGGACGGAAGTTTCATTTCCGTACAGGCCACTCTGAACAATACCGACGTTTGTTAAGTGATCCTCTCCGGTTTTATATAAAAACTCCTCCTGAAATCCTGATTTCGCCAGGTATATAACAGATTCCGGCAAATCATTATTCCGGTTATCCTCACATCCTGCAGTAAATATTACGCAGAATAAAATACTAAAAAATACGTTTATCTTTTTCATTGATTCATCATATTAGATTACCATAAGTAATTCTGTGTGATCTTCTTGTTACGGTCGATCTCTTCTTGTGAGATAGGAAACAAATAATGATTCTTTCTAAATACGCGATGCTTCACAACGGTACGTTTCCAGAAGTCGCCTGTCGGCGAGTCATCTTTAGCATATATATTCATGCCGTATACAGGACCATTATCGGTTTGCTCGGCCAATAACCACGTACGGGTATCGAAATAGCGATGTCCTTCAAATGCCAGTTCCAACTGACGCTCACGTAAAATGAGATTTCTCATCTTTTCCTGATTTGAAATATCTTCAGGGTAAAGTTCCTCTATGTTTTTCAATCCGGCCCTGCTTCGTATTTTATTAATATATACCAATATTTCCGGATTGCCGGGATCGCATTCATTTAAGGCCTCAGCATAATTCAGGTAAGATTCGGCCAAACGGAATAAAGGCCATGAAACAGTGCCGTACTCCCCGTTTTTCGTATTTAGTGAGTTATCGGTAAATTTTCGGATAACATAACCTGTTTCGGCAAAGTTATGGCTGGAGCCGGGTCCGCTATTTCCGCCGAAATGGAATTGCACATCATCTACCTGATAGTTTCCGTAAATCCACCGGGCACCGCTCCAGAACACAGAAACGTAAAAACGGGGTTCTCTATTCTGGTACATTTTAGGAATCTGTCGCGAATATTTATCAATCGGATGTTCGAATGTAGAAAACCCGGTTTCATTATATCCGGATCTTTCGTCGATAATCGGTTTCCCTTCTGCTTTATATCCGGTAATCGGATAGTAACCATTTTGCATCGCATATGAATCTACCATCTTTTGTGTCGGACTGACGCCACCGTAGGCTAATCCGCCAACTGCGCGCGGAATAGTTGTTATCCGCCAATCCTTACCGCTCAATGAACGTCCGAACAAGATCTCGCTGTTCCATTTTTTCAGGAATACTCCGGCATAATCTTTATAAGGATCATTATTTTCCTGATATAACTGATATTCGGGCATATTAATAATATCCAGATTTGCCTGAGCGGCTATTCGCCATTTTTCAGGATTATAAGCAGTAGGAAACAAATGGTTGCCCTCCTTACTTATCAAATCTTTATACATCGGATTTCCATTAAATAACGGCCGTGCCGAATATAATAGCAACCGGGCTTTTATAGCCATAGCTGCACCCTTGGTAGGGCGACCATACCAATAAGGTTCGATCTCGGTTACATTCGGTAAAATCCGGGCAACTTCATCTAATTCATTTACCACATAATTTACACACTCCTCCCATGTAGCTCGTTCTTTATACAGATTTACATTATC
>JAVWBH010000031.1:0-8296 GCA_036649595.1 Bacteroidales bacterium | reverse complement strand
TCAAGCTTTTTGTGCCTTAATAACAGCGCGCTTTCATCACCAATTAAAATAACCGGACCGTAAATCTTCATCATCCAGAAATAATAATAGGCTCTCAGAAAACGGGCTTCAGCTTTCCATTGCCGGGCCTCTTCATCAGACAACTCTGGACAGCGCTCTACATTCTGCATAAAAAAAGTAGCTTCGCGGATACCTTTGTAGTTTTCATTCCAAAACTCCCTGTAGGGTATTTTATCCGGATTCCATGTCCCGTCGTTCATCGACGTAAAACCGCGCGATGGAAATACAATATGAGATTCATCAGAAGCACCGACCCAGGGTACCTTAAAAGATACGTCAGATTCATTAACCATGAATCCATAAACACTCATCAAATATTTAAACGTAGTATGGCGTTTCTGAAATATTTTTTCAATTGTCAATGCTTCATCCGGTTGGCGATCCAGATAAGCATCGCAAGAAGCTATCATCGGTATGATAAGGCAAATAATAAGGTATTTGATATTATTTTTCATGTTCGAATGTATTTATATTTATTGTCTGATGAGCTATTTCGGGAAAAGGGCTTTTCCCGGATCAGACTTATGTAAAGCGAGTATTAGAATGAAAGATTAACTCCTAAACTAAAAATGCGATTAGGCGGATATCCGGCACCATGTCCATGTCCCATTTCGGGGTCCCACAACTTAAAGGGACTAAATGTTAACAGGTTGACACCTGAAGCATAAATACGCGCATTCGACAAATATATTTTTTTTGCTACCGCTTTGGGTAAAGTGTATCCGATTTCCACGTTTTTCAATCGTATATAGCGTCCGTTTTCCAGCCAGAATGTAGAATTCGTGAAGTTATTTTTATTCTCGCCAATTGATAAGCGCGGATAAGCGGCATTCGGATTAGGGTTTTCTTCCGACCAATGATTGTAATAGATATCCTCATTCATTCCGCTCTCGGCCATGTTACGGGCACTAAACGGGTGAATTGCCGATCCGGTTTTCTGGATGGTTACGATACCGGTACCTTGGAAGAAACAAGAAACATCAAATCCTTTCCAGGCCGCAGATAATCCCATCCCATACAGGATTTCCGGAATAGCAGTATGACCGATCGGCTTTTGATCTTCTGAATCAATAATACCATCTCCGTTGAGATCCACATATTTAATATCTCCTACACGCACTAATCCTAACCGTTGCTCAGGCCATGAGTCAATATCTTCTTGAGATTCAAATAAACCGGCATCAACAAATCCAAATTGTTGCCACAAAGACTGCCCTTTTGTATTACGGTATTTATTTTTCCAGTCAGGCTGATCATTATCCAGCAAAATATTATGGGCATATGTAAAGTTTGCTTTACCCGATAACCGGACCTCTCCTATCCGCTGATTGTATTCTAAGGAAGCATCGACACCCTGGTTTTTCATTCTTCCCACATTTACCCAGGGCTTTTGTGTAACTCCCACATAAGGAGGCAAAGACAGACGTTCAAGAAAAATTCCGTCACGATACTCATAAAAATAATCAGCTTGTATTTTCAAGGCATTATACAAAGAAATCTCAATACCGGCATTCGTTTTATATGCTTTTTCCCAACCGACATTCGGATTTGCCCATTCACCCATAATCAGGCCTGATTCGTAATGATGAGAATCGCCGAAATGGTTTCCGGTACTCGTATTAATCGTGGAATTATAAATAAAACGCCGGCCGCCTCCGATTTGGTCATTCCCTACTATCCCAAAAGAACCTTTAATCTTTAGCATGTCTATTACCGGCGTGAGATTTGCAAAGAACTCTTCATTTGAAGCCAGCCATCCCATGGCGACAGATGGGAAGAAGCCGAAACGTTTACCCGGACTAAAGTTTTCTGATCCGTTATAACCGAAATTTCCCTCTATAAAATAACGAGTATCATATGCATACGTTACACGTCCCGCAATCCCCTGATGCCGATACGGCAGCGCATTATCTGAGTTTGTCTGCCCGGTTTTATTCAATTGCTTCTGGTTATACAGAAACAAACCAGAGACATCATGTTTTCCAAAAGTCCGCTTATAGTTAATAGCTCCTTCTATATATATAATGGTATTACCGGTAGCATCATATTTATAATCAAGATTTTCAGATCCTACGATCGTATTATTATAAATCATCTCTCCGTCGGGTGTACGACTTACCGCCAAATATTGTGGCACCTCTTTCCAGCGCCGTGTATAGTTATAATTCTGCGCATCGAATGAAACCTTGATATTTGCAGATAATCCCGGAGTAATGAGCTCAGAAAAGTCCTGAGTAAGACCAATCAGCGACTGGGCATTATTCCAGAAATCTTCGCGATATCCCGAATGCATTAACAAGTTATAAGGATTGCGGCCATTAGCGGTAGGAGGCCCCGCGAATTTCCCGTCCGAATATTTTAGAGGAAAAGCATTCGGAGAGGTTATAAAGGTATACTTCCATATTTCATCCGCTTTTTCTGCAGGTCCGTTTTTTCGCTCGAATACCGTCGCAAGGTTTATATTCAATACCGTAGTACGATGAAGATTGACATCCACATTCGAACGGAAATTAAACCGCTTAAAATTTACGGACGAGTTATATTCATTCATTGAACTATTTCTGAACATACCGGCTTCGTTATAAAATCCTCCCGAAATAAAATATTTAGCAATTTGTCCGCCCCCGCTGACACTAAGATTGACACGCTCACTTAAAGCATTATCGCGATAAAGCTCATTCATCCAGTCTACATTGGGATAAAGATCCGGATCCGAATGGTTACGGTAGCTTTCTATAGCTTCGGGCGAATAAAAATAGCTCCCGGTCGCCTTATTATATAGTTCTGCAAACTGAACAGAATTCATCATATCGGGGCGTTTTGTAGGTCCTAAAACACCCATTTCTGCTTTAAAAGCCACTTGGGCTTTTCCATCTTCTCCAGAGCGTGTTTTTACCAATACTACCCCATTAGCACCCCGAACACCATAAATAGCTGTTGCCGCGGCATCTTTCAAGACAGAAAAAGACTCGATATCTTCGGGGTCTACCAAGTCGAGATCCCGTTCAATACCGTCTACCAAAACCAAGGGCTTCTTATTTGCACCGAAAGTACTAATACCCCGGATCCAAAATTCAGTCGGCGCACCAGGCTCACCCGAACGTTGCAAAGCAATCACACCCGAAAGCTGCCCTCCCAGGTTGCTACTAAGCTTTGCTACAGGAGCCTTCAGATCGGTAACTTTAACACTGGAAATAGATCCGACCACACTCTCTTTTTTTTGCGTACCATATCCGACGATCACCACCTCATCGATCTGTTGGGTATCAGGGTTGAGTTTAAAAAGTAAATTCCGGGTATCCTTTCCGATTTGCTGTTCTTGTTTCTGATATCCCAGATAAGAAACAGCCAAAACGCCATACCCGTTTTCATCTGTTAATCTAAAATTACCGTCGACATCCGTCACCGTTCCGTTAGGCGTATCTTTGATCCATACCTGGGCTCCGATAACAGGCTCTTTCGTAGCTTCATCAATAACTTTTCCTTCAATAATTTTAGGAGCAGTCTGATTAGAAACTTCCTTTTTTTTATTACGCGACAGGATTACGTCTTTCCCTTTGATAACAAAAGTTA
The DNA here is from genome assembly GCA_036649595.1 of Bacteroidales bacterium. Taxonomy (GTDB): domain Bacteria; phylum Bacteroidota; class Bacteroidia; order Bacteroidales; family JAUNSR01; genus JAUNSR01. Next base: position 4,663 of record JAVWBH010000031.1, on the reverse strand, counting down.
TACCCGTATTCTTCAATACTTTCGACAACAATTGTTCTATTGGCAAATTGGGATCCTCCACCTTAACATAAACATGTTCTATTAAATCATTTCCATAATTAAACTTATAACCGGTTTCTGATTCCAGATTTGCAATTAGTTTTTTCAAAGGTTGTGACCCGGGAGATATGGAAATCTCCGCCAAGGTTTCTTTTAGGTTATTTACAGCCGACATATTCCCCGTACATAAAAGGATAGAGAATAGCCATATCTTTCTGTGAAAGATATACTTTAAATTACAACGTGTTTTCATACTATTTAGATAGATTGTTAATCGAGATAAGCCATGTGAATAATATTCTTATTTTTAGTATAGGTGGTTTCTGTTGATAAGCAGATAATTTCAAGATTATCTTCGAGTGATTTATTTTTATCTATATACCCGGAAAAATACAGGTTATCAAATCCGGAATCAGGCAATATCACTGTTACCCCATATATATTCTTTAATAATTTACTAATTTCTCTTAAGGATGAATTCTCTAATTTATAAATACCCTGGGTCCAGTCAGGTTCAGTCGTCTTCACGGTTTTCAGGGTCAGCGAGCCGGAAGAAACATGATATGTTAATTTTTGGTTGGGTTTTAGGTTTATGTTCTTATCGGCGGCCGCAAAAGCAACCGACCCCGTGTGCAGGGTAGTTTCAACCCAGGGATCCTCTAAATAAGATTTAATATTAAAAGAGGTACCCAATACCCGAACCGATGTTCCTTTTGAATAAACAATAAAAGGTTTCCCGTTTTTCTTTTTTACATTGAAGAAAGCTTCACCGTCTAACATCACCTTTCTTTCCCGTTTCCAGAACCCTTCGGTATAGGTTAGTTTTGAGCCCGAATTAATTTTCACGCATGAACCGTCTGGCAACGTAACATCCGAGGTATCTCCATACGGAACGATAATCTCTGCAAAAACCGGTTTTTGTGTATAATACCATAAGGAGCAGGGCAACAAACCTGCTCCCAAAAAGATTGCGGCATATTTGAAACCGAATAATATTCTTTTTCGGAATTGAGTATAAACAGGAATTTCTTTTTTATCCCCTACCTCCCGGATATTAATCTGTTTTTCGATTTCTGACCAAATGTTCCTTTTCATATGTTCAAAAGATTCAGGCTCTTTCAATAGCATATCCTTATCTAAAAAATGATATAATGCTTCGTTTCGCTGATCTTTATTTCGCCAATTATGCAGATCCCGGATCTCTTTTTCATTCATTTCGCGCTTAAAAAGGAGTTTTGTTAGAATATATTGTATCTGTTCTGAATTCATATTTTGTTTCATTACCTATTAATTGGACGGGAAAATAAATAAATACCCTACCTTTTTGTTTTATTTTATTTCGTTTTACACCACATTTATAACATTAAATACAATCAAAAACATAGATTTGTAGTATAATTGTGTAAAATACATTTTTTTATTAAATATTAAATGGACAATTTACTTTTAACTAGACTTTATCAAGGCATCCGCAATTCCGATAAAAAAGCCTTCGAGAAACTATATGACTTGATGAGTTATCGCCTATATTGTATTGCAGATTCTGTTTTGAGAAACAAGATGCTTTCGGAAGAAGTTATATCTGATGTTCTTACGAACTTATGGATACATAGAGAAACACACTCAATACAAAACATATTTACTTTCCTATATGTAGCAACCCGAAACAAAGCGATTGATCTTAAAGAAAAAGAAAAACACCACGCTCTATTATCGATCGATGACATACAAGAGGAATTTTTCTATTCATCATTAACACCGGAAGATGAAATTATCTCTCAAGAGGAGATCGATCAGATTATAAAAGTTATTCAGAGACTGCCCGAAAAAAGAAGAACTGCTTTTACATTAGCCAAATACCATGGATTAAAATATCACGAAATTGCCGAGGTCATGAATATTTCAGTCAAAATGGTAGAAAAGCATATGAGTGCTGCGCTCAGAGATATTTATGAGCACCTTTGTGAAGAAAATTGTGTATCAAAAGAAAAGGCTACAATAATCATTACTGCTTTTTTGGTACTTGCCCAACATCAAATGAATTCAAATATGTTTGATACTATTATAATGGAATTTTTCAAGATAAAATAAATGTCTAATCATTATGCGTCGATGATCAAATAAATTAATCAGGAGATTATTTCGTTCGGAGGTAGGGTAACAGCGTTTCTATCCGTCCATTAATTAGTAAACATATAGTCTTATTTTAAATCAAAGTATCATGAAACGCAATCTTCTTTTATTTACATCGCTGGCGATGTTGTGGCAAACGCAAGCTAAAGATCTGTTCGTAATGCCAGAAGCAAACGGCGACGGTTCTTCCTGGGAAAGTACAATGACACTTCAGAAAGCACTCGATATTTCTGAAGCAGGAGATATTCTCCATTTGGCCGGCGGCACCTATGTTCCGGAAAAAGAAATTATTGAGGGGAATCCGAGAAGCCGCAGTTTTTACATATCAAAGCCGATCACGCTTTTAGGAGGCTACTCGCTAAATCCGAAAAACGGAGAAAAGCCAGATCTGAAAAAAAATAAAAGTATTTTATCCGGATTATTAGATCAGGAAATGCCTCTCGAAAAAAATGCCTACCGGGTAGTTGTGGTAGCTGTAGAAAATAGTACAGACGATACCCCTTATGTTGTATTAGACGGCTTATCCGTACAAGACGGAAATGCTGTAGATTCAGAAAGTATTCCTGGTTTCGGACCTAAAAAAGGTGGTGGTTTAATAGCCTCATCATCACGCATCAGAATACAGAATTGCGAATTTTTGAATAATCAGGGTAATGCAGAGGGAGCGGCTTTTCAATTCTATAATTGCAATGGTATCGTAGAGAACTGCCTATTCCAGAATAATAAGTCATTAGCCATGGATGCCGGAAATAAGCCAAAAGGGAATACCGGTGTAATCTATTTCTGGGGCAAAGATGTATCCATAAAAAATTGCATTGTAAAAGAAAACATGGGGAGAAACGGGGTATTTGGCTTTGGAGGCGGAATTACTGCCGAAATTTCAAATTCTACCTTTATGGATAATTCGGTTGGGAATGTAGGCGCCGGCATATATATGAAAGATAATGTCGTTGCAACCATGAATAATTGTACGGTTTTAAACAACCTGCAAAATATGGGAGCAATTTACTTACATACAAAATGTACCTTAACATTAAACGGATGTGTCGTAAAAGGAAATACCGGAGAATGGGGAGCCGGAGTAGCTTTAAAAGATGCATCTCATCTGATCGCTAATGAAACGGTATTCGAAGAAAATAAAACACACTCAAATAAATATGACGGCGGTGCAATCAGCGCAGAAGAAAATGCGGGTACTCTGCTTTTCACAAGATGTTCTTTTCTGAAAAACGAGGCAAAAAAAGGGGCTGCCGTCCGTATTAAACAAGGATATACCGCGACATTCGAAGAGTGTATTTTCCAGGAAAATCTTTCGCGGGTAGAGGGTGCCTGTGCTTCTATTGAAGTGGGTGCGAAAGGTAATTTCAATAATTGTATTTTTGAACAGAACATGTCGAATCGACAAGCCCCCGCACTATTTGTACATGGCGCCGGTAGTGAAGCTATGATCAACAACTGCCGGTTTGAGAATAACAGACGAATGGAATATACGGGAGGATATGACTTTCAACATATAACCGCACTGAGCGGCTCTGTCATCAACATTTATAATTCTCTAATCAAAAATAATAAAGTAGATACCGAAACATACCCTCAACATGGATTAGCTGTGGCCAACAGTAAGTCGACTCTCAATCTAATAAATACAACAATCACCGGTTGCAAGGGGCTATCCATGATTTATACAGACAGCGACGGAAAAACAACACTTACTTCTTGCACAATTGTGGATAATGAAATATTCGGGATTCCCGGAAATAACGGCTTACCGAATACACTCACCATTGCAACCGATAGCCGATGGAATAAAGGGAAATATCATATCTACAATACGCTGTTAGCAAATAATATGAATGCATCGGAAGAGGGCGGTATCAGTGCCTCTGAATTGATTATACAAAATAGTATTCACGGTAATATGGTCTACAATCAGTCGGGCAACTTAAATCCGGATCTTCAATTTAACCGGAACATGATGTTGGCTCAAACTCCGGAAACTCATGGTGTGACAGAGTATTTTCCATATACGGAAAATCTGCCTTCACAGATAGCACAGGCGGGAATGAATGCTGAGGCATTATCACATCTGGCAGGAGAATTAAAATTGCCCGAAGATATCATGATTACGGATCAACGGGGAGTAGCACGAAAAGGAAATTATATCGGCGCCTTTACTGCGGGAATAGTAGATGACCTAAACAGTATAAATACGAATGATATTCTGATCGAAACTGGAAAGGGGATGATCTCTGTCCGAAATAATGAAGCCGGAACTCTGATCGTTTACAACATAAATGGCATTGTAATTTACTCTGCTTATGCAGAACCGGGAAGTCATACTATTACAACGGGAGAATCAGGTATCTTCTTCATCCGGTTTAATGAAAAAACCAATAAGGTTGTTTTATAAAGCAACTCTTTTATGAAAGAATCTCTTTCCTATCGATACGAATACACACATTATGCTTTTGTAATCTTATAACAAATTGAC
>JAVWBH010000030.1:0-14507 GCA_036649595.1 Bacteroidales bacterium | reverse complement strand
TTTATTGATGACTCTTTCGGTCCGATTCATCAGATACAATAAGATATCGTATTCTTTACGGGTAAGCTCGATCGGATCATCAGCTACAAAAGCCCGGAATTCATCGGGTAATAAACGTATATTTCCATATGAAATACTTATCTCTCCATTCCGTTTATTTCGGCGAATCACACTGCGTATCCTTGCCGAAAGCTCTGCTAAATGAAATGGTTTGGGAAGATAATCATCTGCACCGAGTTCCAGACCGGATATTTTATCTTCCAGCGAATCTTTCGCCGAAATAATAATTACATTTTCTCTTTTATGATTTTCCTTTAACTCCTTTAATAAAGAAAGGCCATCTCCATCCGGCAACATAATATCAAGCAGGATACAATCATAGTCATAATCCTCTATCTTCATCAATCCCGTTTGCAGATCAGGAGCACATTCAACTACATAACGTTCTTTTTCAAGATAGTGTTGAATAATTTCGCGTAGCTCCCGCTCATCTTCTATTATCAGTATCTTCATAATTCATTTCGGTTTATTACAGAACAAAGAACATGGGTATTTCTGAATTTTTCTTGAAAAACACGGATATCACTTCTCAAAAACACGAAAATTAGTATAACGAGAAGTACGTGTCCACATCTGCCGAAGCCCAATCCGACCTCCCGAAAGATATTTGTCTGCAGCAATATCGAAATAAAACAGTTGTTTCTTATGATCCCCTTTTACTTCCATATATAATCTGCGATCCGTTAAAATAGCCGTAATATGGTACGTTTTATTTACCGTAAAAAGCCCGGTATTGCTATACTCGGGATAGAGGGCCGTATTTTTCAGGCCATGACCTGTTTCCGGAATATAACGGCGTCCTCTTACATAATCAGAATCATAGGGTACACTATTTACAGCATAACTGATATGAAAAGCTTTCATATGATTGAAATAGATATCCATAGCGGGTATTTTTCGCATATCGGTCCAAACCGATATATCCGAATCATATCCATTTACGCCACTTCCGGTAGCATGTAAATAAAGAATGTTGACATTATTCTCCAGCTGATTCGAATCAAGGCGTGTAAAATCATATTCAACCCGGATATTTCCGTTAAAAACCGGCCTGCTCCATAATACGACATGACTGCCGTTTTCATCCGGCTCCGGTCCGGCATGCAAAACCATCCCTTTATCTGTATTTTCAACATATCCGGTCTCTCCATCCAAAAACCAAGATTGCTCCCAGTTCTTTGTACCTGAATCGTAAAAAACCTCTTTCCAATTTTCCTCTTTCAGTTGTGTAAATTCAGAGATAGTACTTAATGAAACATTCTGTGCATACAACGGTGTACACAGAAACATCATTCCAATCATTTTTTTCTTCATTAAATAGGGTTGAATGTTTATTCTGATCTTTTTTTCTTCAGCAACAAAGAAAAGAAAGATCATCCGAATAATCAAAAGCCAACCTGCTAAAACCGATAACCGGCATAGAAACCAATGGCCATAGTATAACTTTGGCTGTCACTCGCACGCCATTGTGATTGAATAGTCGGAACAAATCCGGTAGAAAACTCTACCCCTATCGAGAAGTCATTAAAATAAAATTCATTTGCAATTTTAATACCGTAATCATGGTTTGACAATTGCTGTTCATATAAATTATATACTTTCGAATATTGGTCATCCAAAGGTTCAACCAGATCTCCGTCAATAATTAATTTTGACCGGGTAGAAAGCCGACGTGCATAAAACATCCCGATGCGCGTACGACATATTCCATACCCCCATGTATATCCGAACGTTAACGGCACTTCAAGGTACGCATTATTAAACCATCCGTAAACATTGGTATTATTGGTTTCTTTAAAAAAAGTACTGCCTGTCTCTAAACGGCGTAATGGGCAATTAATACCTTTTCTGATATAATTCATATCAACACAAATTTGCCAGGCCGAAGAAAAGTGTAGCCCCAGTCCCACTCCTCCCGAGAAGTCCAACATTAGATTGGCTGCTTCCTGCTGACGGAATTTTCCCGGTTGACTTCCGCCAAACGAGGCTCCCGCCTTTAACGTAAAACTAAATAGCCCGGGAGATTGCGCCATCAAAGGGAGTGTAATGCATAAAAATAACAGTAAAATATATTTTTTCATTCCACAGACTTTTGGGCTTATAACAATTGTTACCTTATGATAGTTCTTTGGGTAAAAGAAAAGGGACATGCTTTTAAAGCACATCCCTTAATTTGTATTTTAATCAGATTTACCGGATTACCAGTTCCAATAAGGATAGAAAATATCCACCGCTGATTTTTTCAACGTACCGTCCGGCAGATAAAGAAGCTCTATCTCTTCATTTCCATTTTCCAAATCAAGCAAGTACAAAGTACCTTGCGGCTGATCAATCTGTTCTATATCACCATCATTATAAAGCCACTTGCTCCACTCTGATTTTTCAAAAGCGGTCCGTACAGCAGCCGGAAGTTGGGCATAACTGATTTCTATCTCCGTAAATAGCCATTCTGCTTTATGAGAAAAAAATGCATCTGCAAAATTATCATTATTATTAATAAATTCGAATACATAATAATTGTGTGTTTTTTCCCAAGAAACCGCTTTTGCATTTGGATATTTTGCATAAAAAGCATCTTCTACCGAAGTTGGTAGTTTGTCATCATCATCACATGACACAAAAGTCAATCCGCATAAAAAAACAGTAATAAAAGCTATTACTGAAAATCTCATCCATTTTTTCATAATCATCTGTTTAAAAATTCTGGTTAATCTATTCATGTTTAGAATTAATATCTAAGTATCCATATTATACCGGAGGTAACTTCTACTAAAAACAAGCAACTTCCGGAAGATATCTACTCTTTTATCTAATATAACCCGATTCTAAAAGAATTGTTCGATAAAAATGAAACCGTTTTTTATTACGGCTACGACCTGAACAATAAAAAAAATGGAATTAACAGATTTTCCTAATCGTTCTTAGGAGTTTTATTTACGGTTATTGCCGATTGCCGGGGCATCCCTTTTTCGCGTGGCGCATATGAAAACGGATGCTGGTCGATAACCTGAATATTTTTGATACCGACTAATTTCTTTATCGGTTTCAGGAACCGCAATTCCGCGTTTGAACACAACGAGATAGCCATCCCCTTTTTCCCGGCTCTACCTGTACGCCCGATTCTATGTAAGTATATTTCAGGTTCGTTTGGCAAATCGAAATTAAACACATATTTCAAATCAGGAATATCAATACCTCTTGCCGCCAGATCGGTTGCAACCAATATATTGGTCTGCCCGGAAGTAAAGTTACGGAATGCCTCATGCCGGTCTTCCTGTTCTTTATTTCCATGCAAAGTAGAAACCTGAAACCCTTGTTTATTTAATGCTTCAGCCAATTTTTCAGCCTCATACTTTGTCCGTACAAATATCAGAGCTGATTCAACGGCATTCTCTTTCAATAAATAAATTAATAAGTTTTGCTTATTTTGCTTATCTACATAATAGGCTGTCTGGCTGACTAACGACAAGTCCGGTTTTTCTGCTACCAGATTGATTTTGGCCGGCCGATAAAGAATATCTTTTGCCAGTTTTATCGTATCGGGCTGCAATGTAGCCGAAAAAAGAGCCGAATGTCGTTTGCGCGGTAATCTGTAAACGATTTTACGTATTACACCGATAAATCCCATATCCAACATTCGATCACCTTCATCAACTACCAGCCATTCTAACTTTTGCAAGTTAATCAATCCGCGATCCTGAAGATGATGTAACCTGCCGGGTGTTGCAATCAGAATATCTACTCCTCTATCTGTAAGATATAGTTGCTCTTCTACCGAATCACCTCCAATAATCACAGCATATCGGATATCCGTATAACGGGCAAACTTCTCTATTTCAAGTCCTATTTGCACAGCCAACTCCCGGGTAGGGGTCAGAATAAGTGCTTTAATTCCCGAGCGGACTGAATTCTCAGATAAAGAATGTAAAATAGGTAATATAAAAGCGGCAGTTTTACCTGTTCCCGTCTGGGCACAAACTAAAACATCCTTGCCATTCATCATTAATGGGATCGCCTGCTGTTGAACAGGAGTCGCATTACTATATCCTTTGCTTTGTATACCCTTTAAAACGGGTGCTGCAAAATTAAATTGTTCAAAAATCATAGCAACAAAGGTACAACTAATCTATGAATCCATAGAAAATATCAGAATTACATTCTGGAAAGAACCTCTCATTCCAGAATCTCAGAGTGCACACGTGCCTTCGCCGCCATAATCTTTGCCCACTACCCCATGATATTCAGGATGACGCTCCAGCCACACTACTGCATAAGAACAAGTTGCTACCGGCGTCAGATTATTACTTAAAGCATAGTCGTAGGCAGCCTTAACTAAAGCAGAAGCAATTCCTCTGCCATTTATTTCAGTTGGAACCCATGTATGGCGTATATCCAGCGTTTTCGCATCAATCTGATAAGTAACATAGGCTTTATAGCCGTCGATTTCAACTTCAAAACTGTTTTTAGATGCATTATGTATGATCTCCATAAAATTATTGTTTTAAATTTTTCATTCTAAGATAAGCATTATTTGTTGAAAAACAGGATCCTTCTCCATTTGGCAACATCGCATTTATCCAATCTTTCACAAAACAAGCGGGCATGCTTTTGGCATACCCGCTTTAATTAATTGGCTAACATTTGATAGTAATTTACGTTAGCATATCCTCTTAGATAATCAGTAAAACTATTTTAAGGATATTTTTATCAATCTGCTTTTGATACTTTACGTACAATCGTTCCATTTTCAGTTTCGACACTCATAATATATACAGCCGAAGGTAATTTAGAAAGGTTGAGCGTAGTTCCCGGATTGTCTATCCGATAAATCTCCGATCCTGTCATTGTTGTAATAACAACTCGTTTTACCGCAGACTCAGCCTCTATATGAATTTCATTTTTAAATGGTATAGGATAAAGAGAGAAAGCCTTCTCAACATTGGCATCCAAATTTGTCGGTACTTTAATGACCAATAAACCATTTCTGTAATTAAAATCATAATAATCACTCTGACCGCCCTGAATCATGATCTCATAAGATCCCGGAGTTTTATCTGTCGGAACAGACGCCTTAGCTGTAGGTTTCTGTATAAGAACATCTTCCGTATCATCAAAAACAAAGCCTTTCATTTTATACGAATAGGTTGCAGGGATATCATCCGTTACGTCCATAAATAGCGTATCACCATTTACATCTAATACACTCTTATCTATGATCAGATCTTTTTTAGTTGTCAGTTCAGGATAAAGATCCTTATTTTCCGGCATAAATGACACACGCAGATTATAGGTACCCGGGCGAAGTTGTTGGATGTCTTCAACAGGCTGATACATTAATGTATAAGTATAAGATCCCGGTATTTCCTCTCCGGCTTTATTAAGAACCTTTGCATTTAACTGATCATCGGTCAATAGTTCTCCATATTTCATTGGCATAGGATCCCAGATAAGATCAACTGCATTCTGAGGAGCTTTTTCCGTTACTTCGATCAATTCCCATCCGCTGATTTCATGTACATTATACGGATTAGCTGTACCCAGATACAATTTTCCGTCAAGGTTGATCATATTACGAATACCATATTGAGTTTCCTCACCTAACCCATTACGGGTAATTACTTTTGCCTTTTGATCCGGGCCATCAATACGATACAAATCAAAACCAATTTGATGCGATAAAATACCCAACATCCGGATTAACGATAAAATTTGTTTGCCTTGCTCATTATCTTTCAACATATCTTCCAAACGAGGATAAATTGAACTGGTCCAATCCATTGTTCCTATATAAAGTTTGTCATCATATACGTTCATCGACCAGCAATAATTATTCATTATATTATTAAAACCGGATTTCCCATACAAAGGAGTCATCCCCGTTGACTTTTTAATCCATGATTTTGACGCCATATCATAAGCAGGGAGTTCTTCCTCTCCATACAAAAGTTCAATTTTATATCCTTTTTCAGATTCGTCGGTTTCTGTATACCTGAATAAGGCACAACCTCTGCTGGTACCAAGCACTGCGCCCAACATAGATTTTGGATCCTTCATATCTATACCATATTGCATAGCCGCAAACATAGCCCCCATCAGCGGCATATTTAAAGTTCCAAAATAAATCTGACCTTTATAAACGGCCATTCCGCCTCCTGAACCGATCATACCGCATACAAGATCCGGATCATAATCTGAATAGGAAAACATCTCCTGCCATTTCGTATCATTGATATCTTTTACCGGTTCCAGCTTGTCACCAGTTATTTCAGGGCTCTTACACAATGTACTGGATGGCCATGTAGTTACATATAACCGATTATTCATCGTAACCATTTCAGCAACTCCGCCACGAGTCCAGCCCACTACTTCAAAAAATTCAGAAGGATCATTAAGTGCAGGATTCTTTAAATCATCTGTTTTCTCCTTTTTCCATCTTAATACGGCACCGCCGGATGTTTTATCTTTCGGATTTTTCCATTCTACCCCAAAATAGAGTTCATCTTTCGCCACAGACCAACGACGCATATTATACGGTACTCTGTCCGGAAAACCCGGTAAAGAGGCCAAAGCCCATGATTTAAGAAATTGCGGAATAGCCGGACTATTATCATATGCAAACAGAGATACCTTATTGTCCATATTCGGACCGGCAACAAAGGATATTTTCCCCAGACTTCCGGCCGAACGCAACCCCAATGTCCGCGAAAGGGCCTCATCTGATTCAGGTGGTGTTATATCCGTAGTTTTCTTATTGTTAATATCGTAAGAATAGATGCGGGGAGCATGCCAATCACTATCGAGTTTACCGGAAGCAGCCTGATCGAATTCACAAACATAACAACTATTATCGGTAGGCGATACAGGCATTCCCGATTCTAAACCTCCTATACGATCGAATAGCCTGGTACAGAAATAATTATTTACAGTACCCCAGATCAATTTATCACTTCCTTTCGTTAATCCCCAGACATACGATTGATTTGTTTTTACACGGCCGCCATTTTTTTCGCATTCAACACATTCTTCCTCTGATATCCCCTGAGGATTAAATGTATTACCCGTATTTCCTATTCCATAAAAACATCCGTCTTTCGGGGCTTTTGATACCCGTTGATAACGAACCGGAGAGAGCAACATATCCAATAAATGATTATTACCTGACTCTTTTGCGTCAATCCAGTAATTAATCATCTCCTGGATATGGCCGGGTAAATTCAACTTCGGTAACTCTGTTTTTAATTTTGCTTTATCGATGGTTGCAACCGACTCCCGACTCATGTAATCCCGAACATACATTTCATCTGAATGCTCCTCCTGGGCCATTACACTACCAAAGCTTAACAAAGCTCCTAAACCCAATGGTAAAATTTTCTTCATAAATTTTTGTGTTTTGTAATACAATTATTGTAATCTAAAAATATATGCATCACTACAACACACTGATTAACTGAATGTTCAAAATAGGTAATGTAAATAAATTTTAAAAGTTGGTTTATACGCTTACTGAAAAGATTAAAGTACCATTAGCGTAATCAGATCTGCAGAATGAGAATGGCGGCATGAGATTAATTATTAAAAAATTGAATTAATATAATTATAATTTATTTTTAATATATTTGAATTAATTTAGATACATAAAGAAGCTTGTCGGAAATATTAAACAAGAACAGATTCAGTTCCGCTCAGATATTCTATTCTTCTATCACAATAAACATAAATACCTAGATTTCAAACACAATTACTATTCAACAGATATCTGTTCTATTTGAAAAACATATTATTTTTTCGTGTTTTAAATTCAACACACCCAACTATCATCTAAAGGTAAGCATATACAATATTTTATTTATTTATAAAAAGAAAGAGGTATTGAATGATTTATAATAATAGAAAAATAACAGATCTACAATTTGAAACTATAAAATGGTTAAGATTCCCGTTGATCATTGGAATCGTTTTTATTCATAATAATACAATCCTACTTGAAAATATAAGCTATCCCCAATGGATTATAAGCATCATTAGCTTATTTGGAACGGCCCCCCCTTACCCCTTGTTATATCGCCCTATAGTGAAGTTCACAACCTCTCCACTGAGACCGCTCTTAGCTTCCGGAGAACCGCTTCAACGCCTCCGGAGGTTTGCTTCAACGCCTCCGGAAGCTAAAGTCGGTTTCCGCGGAAGCGTTGAAGCAAACCTCCGGAGGGTTTTTCAACGAGGGTATAGGGGGTTTTCAACAAGGGTATTGGAGGTTTAAAAAAAAGACTGTGTCTAAATTTGTTTTTGTAAATTAATGGCTTTTACAAACAGAATATTATTCTCCAGATGAACATGCCGAAAAGTATTATTCTGAAATGCTTCTAACCGCTTATACAAAGCCTTGTAAGACTCACATGCATCCTGAGGCAAGCTGTAGTTTTGAGTAAGGTCCTTCAGGCGAAACAAATATTGACCAACCTGATCGTGATCATGCTCCATGTTGCGAATTGGATTCTGCACACTGCCAAAACAACTTTTCGGCAGTTCGCCTCCCTGAGATATAGCCACCTCTAACGCTTCAATGAAAGGAAATAAAATACGCTCTTCTTTCATTTGATGAAGATCCATATCAACCATGATTTCTTTTACGACAGAAGCAATCTCTGCCAATTCCGGATGAGCAACAACATGAGCTTGTTTTACTTTCTCAGACAACTCCTGCAAATACATACTTTCTGATCGTACATATTCATGGTGCTCTTTTAAAATAAATTGAATTAGTTCAGTTGGTGATAATGCAGAAAAATCAATCTCTTCATTGTTGACCAAAGCGTTTTCGATCTCTTTTTCTATTACTTGAGGGTCGATTTTTAATCCATTGCATGCTTCAAGGAATGACTGTTTTCCTCCACAACAAAAATCAATTCCATACTTTTGGAAAACACGCGATGCCCGATAATCCGCAGATACTATTTCTGCTAAAGATCTATCATACAAATACTTCATATTCTATTTCTTGTTTAATTAAATAATCTATTGGCAAATATAGAGAGTTCTTCTTCTAATATATGTAACAATTGTTACACTCTGGCCGATCATCCGAATTATTCGTCTATCAGATAAGACATAAAAGAGTTTATGATCTATATGTATAATTTATTCGAAATTTAATTGCTATTAAACCAATTATTGTAAATTTGCCTTCGCTGGAAAAAGAAAAACACATCAATACGCAACCTTAAATCACTTCGATAGATGGAAGAATCGAAGGGATTCGTTTCGTTTTGCTATTTTCTCCTGCTAAACCTGTTTTTTAATTATTTAATTATAAAAAAATTATGGCAGAATGTAAAGAAAAGCTGTTTACTGAATTTCCTCCTGTTACAACTGAAACATGGATGGAAAAAGTAACAGCCGACCTGAAAGGTGCTGACTTTTCTAAAAAGTTGGTATGGAGAACAAATGAAGGTTTCTCTGTGAAACCGATGTATCGTGCGGAAGATATTCAAGACCTCAAAACCACAAATTCACTTCCCGGGGAATTCCCCTATGTTCGTGGAACAAAAGTTCATAATAACTGGTTGGTACGACAAAATATAGATGTAACCGATCCGAAAGAAACGAACAAACAAATACAGGCTTTACTTGGAAAAGGAGTAGATTCCTTTGGATTAAAAATAAAAAAAGACCTGTTATCCTCAGAAAATATAGCACTTTTATTAGACGGCATTGATGCAGAGAAGGTTGAGCTCAATTTCAGATGCTGCCAACGCAGTGTAGTCGATCTGATACAGTTGCTGGTATCTTATTTTGGAAACAAAGGCTTCGATTTGCAAAAAGTAAAAGGGTCGGTCAACTGTGATCCTGTTGGCGTCATGATGAAAAAAGGTCATGAAGTACCTGATTATATGAATATGATCAAAGCTGCTGTCAAAGCGGGTAAAGCTCTTCCACAATACCGTGTTTTGAGTGTTAATTCTACTTTACTCAACAATGCGGGAGCTTATATCGCCCAGGAATTGGGATATGCGCTGGCTTGGGGAAATGATTTACTTGCAAAACTAACCGATGCCGGTTTCCCGATTGATACGATTGCCGGAGATATTATATTTAATATGGGTATCGGCAGTAACTATTTTATGGAGATTGCAAAATTCCGTGCGGCCCGAATGTTATGGGCTCAAATCGTTTCGCAATACCAACCTGAATGCGGTTGCTCGGCAAAAATGAAAGTAAATGCAGAAACCTCTACTTTCAATATGACGATTTACGATGCAAATGTAAACATGCTCCGCTCTCAAACGGAAGCGATGTCTGCAGCCCTTGCCGGTGTTGACTCGATCGTAGTTACTCCTTATGATTTGCCTTATAAACAACCAGATGAATTTTCCGAACGAATTGCGCGAAATCAACAGTTATTATTAAAAGAAGAATCGCACCTCGATAAGATCGTCGATCCGGCTGCCGGCTCATATTATCTTGAAAATCTGACAATGGCGATTGCAGAAGAAGCATGGAAGCTATTCCTTGAAACAGAAGATAATGGCGGATTTATTGCAAATGTATTAAATGGCAATATACAAAAGGCAGTAAATACATCTGCCGAAAAACGAATGGGGGCAACTGCTTCGCGACGCGAAATATTATTAGGAACAAACCAGTTCCCTAACTTTAATGAAACTGCCTCTCAAAAAATAGCTACACAGACAGAAAAACATTGCGGTTGTCAAAATAATAAAGAACAGCAGTTTGAAACGTTAAATACAGAACGCCTGGCCGGAGAGTTTGAAACATTACGTTTAGCAACCGAAAAATCAGCCCGACGTCCGAAAGCATTTATGCTAACCATCGGAAACCTTGCCATGCGTTTGGCCAGAGCTCAGTTTTCATGTAACTTCTTCGGATGTGCAGGATATGAAAATATTGACAACCTTGGTTTTGAAACCGTAGAAGAGGGAGTAAAAGCAGCCTTGGAAGCAAATGCCGACATTATTGTTCTATGCTCTAGTGATGATGAATATGTAGAAATCGCACCGAAAGCCCATGAGTTAATCGGCGATAAAGCTATTCTTGTTGTAGCAGGAGCACCAGCTTGCATGGAAGATTTAAAAGCTGCAGGTATTACTAACTATATTAACGTTAAATCAAACGTACTGGAAACGTTGAAAGCGTTTAATGAAAAACTGTTGAAATAATCATGAGACCAAATTTTAAACACATAGATATCAAAACAGCCGGCTTTGCTTCTGAGAACGTCGCCGACTGGGCAAAGGCAAATGGTATTACCGCAGAATGGATGACGCCCGAGCTGATTCCTGTAAAATCGGTTTATACGAAAGAAGATCTCGAAGGAATGGAACATTTGGAATATGTAGCCGGTATCCCTCCTTATTTACGTGGTCCTTATTCAGGGATGTATCCTATGCGCCCGTGGACTATACGTCAATATGCCGGATTTTCGACCGCAGAAGAATCCAATGCTTTTTATCGCCGAAATCTGGCATCCGGGCAAAAAGGATTATCTGTCGCTTTCGACCTGGCTACACACCGCGGATATGACGCCGACCATGATCGCGTAGTTGGCGACGTAGGAAAAGCCGGTGTATCTATCTGTTCATTAGAAGATATGAAAGTATTGTTTGATGGTATTCCATTAAATAAGATGTCGGTATCTATGACAATGAATGGCGGAGTTCTGCCGGTACTTGCATTCTATATTAATGCAGGTTTGGAACAGGGTGCGAAACTGGAAGAGATGCAAGGAACGATCCAGAATGATATTCTGAAAGAATTTATGGTGCGTAACACCTATATTTATCCACCGGAATTTTCGATGCGTATTATTGCTGATATTTTCGAATATACGTCACAACATATGCCGAAATTCAATTCGATTTCTATTTCGGGCTATCATATGCAGGAAGCGGGTGCAACCGCCGATATTGAAATGGCTTATACGCTTGCAGATGGATTGGAATATCTTCGCGCAGGTGTAAATGCAGGAATGGATATTGATGCTTTCGCTCCTCGCCTCTCTTTCTTCTGGGGAATTTCGATGAATTACTTTATGGAAATTGCCAAAATGCGTGCGGCCCGTATGTTATGGGCGAAAATCGTAAAACAGTTCAACCCGAAAAATCCAAAATCACTGGCCCTGCGAACCCATTCTCAAACTTCGGGCTGGTCTTTGACTGAGCAAGATCCGTTTAATAATGTCGGACGTACTTGTATTGAGGCAATGGCTGCTACATTAGGTCATACCCAGTCTTTGCATACTAATGCGCTGGATGAAGCGATTGCGTTACCAACGGATTTCTCTGCACGTATCGCCAGAAATACGCAGATTTATATTCAGGAAGAAACATATATCACAAAAGAGATCGATCCATGGGGCGGCTCTTATTATGTTGAAGCTCTGACAAACGAATTGGTTCATAAAGCATGGGCTCATATTCAGGAAATTGAATCATTGGGCGGCATGGCGAAAGCCATTGAAACAGGGATTCCGAAACTTCGTATTGAAGAAGCTGCAGCCCGTACGCAAGCGCGTATTGACTCCGGAAAACAAATCATCGTCGGAATCAATAAATATCAGTTAGAGAAACAAGATCCTATTGATATTCTGGAAATCGACAATACGGCGGTACGTAATCAACAGGTTTCACGTTTGAATGAGCTGAAAGGCCATCGTGACGAGGAAGCTGTAAAAAACGCGTTAGCTGCTATTACAGAATGTGTAAAAACCAAACAAGGCAACTTACTCGACCTGGCTGTAAAAGCAGCTTCTCTTCGCGCTACATTGGGAGAAATATCCGATGCTTGCGAAGAAGTAGTGGGTCGGTATAAAGCTGTTATCAGAACTATATCAGGCGTGTATTCATCAGAAACAAATCAAAATCCGGATTATCTCCGGGCATGTGAACTTACAGCAGAATTTGCTAAAAGAAATGGTCGTCAACCTCGTATCATGATTGCAAAAATGGGGCAAGACGGACATGACCGCGGAGCAAAAGTAGTTGCTACCGGCTATGCAGACTGTGGTTTCGATGTTGATATGGGACCTTTATTCCAAACACCGGCTGAAGCGGCCCGTCAGGCTGTTGAAAACGATGTAAATGTAATGGGAGTATCTTCATTGGCGGCTGGTCATAAAACTTTAATTCCTCAGGTAATGGAAGAGTTGAAAAAACTGGGACGCGAAGATATCATGGTTATCGCCGGGGGAGTAATTCCGGCACAGGATTATGATTTCCTTTATCAAGCAGGAGTGGCTGCGATCTTTGGACCGGGAACTTCGGTTGCTAAATGTGCAGCGCAAATCATGGATATCTTACTTGACGAAGCATAATTCGAACAGAGTAAATATATATATATATTAAGAGAGCCCTCCCTCATTTTTTGGGGAGGGCTCTCTTAATATAAAACAATCACATTATTTTCTTTATTGATCGGATTCGGTGCTTGCTCTGCCACTACGAAAAAGAATAATACTGAAAAAAAGAGAAACGTATGAAAACAGTACAAATAACACAGGCTGAATTTATTAAAAAAATAGCCGATTACGAAGCAAATCCAAAAAGCTGGAAATACCTGGGTGATAAACCTAGCATTGTTGATTTTTATGCAACCTGGTGTGGCCCTTGTAAAATGCTGGCTCCTGTATTGGATGAATTAGCCGGAGAGTATGCCGGCAAAGTGGATATTTATAAAGTAGACGTAGATAAAGAACCGGAACTTGCGGCGGCATTCGGTATTCAAAGTATTCCGACTTTGCTTTTTATCCCAATGGATGGTAATCCGATTGTTGTAAGAGGCGCTCAGCCAAAACCGGAGTTAAAACGTATTATCGAAAGGGAATTATTGAAAAAGTAATCTCTATATATTAAAAAAAGCTAGAATGAATCATTCTAGCTTTTTTATGTGTCCATAATTTAATTATGACTTATAAATCGTCTGTCAATACCGAACTTTTTGCGTAGGCAATACCGGATCATCCAGAGTATGTCCGGAAAAGGTAATTGCCTGGATAATGCGATGATGGAAAACTTTTTTGGATTAATGAAGAATGAACTTCTTTATATCAACAAATTCGATTCTATCGAAGCCTTCGAAAAGGAACTTAGAAAGTATATTTGGTGGTACAACAATAAAAGAATTAAACTAAGATTAAACGGCATGAGCCCGGTGCAATACCGAGCTCATGCTAATATAAATTAATAATTAATTGTCCAACTTTTTGGGTCCACTTCAGAGTCGTCTTCCCTTCTTTGTATACAAATGGGATAGAATACCATTGGTTAGATTGTTATTTTTTAACAATCCCCTCATATTTCTTATCACCCGCAGCTAAAGATGCGTCAGTCTCAAAGTAAGAACTGTATTTTCCGCATGGCAAGTCTTGCAAAATAAAGGCATTACAACGTCTGGCCGCAATAATATTATCGGTTAATGCAGTATTAATTATAGAA